>JAQUHL010000323.1 GCA_028683635.1 Candidatus Cloacimonadota bacterium | reverse complement strand
AGAAGCATTGGTATCACTCAATTCCTGATACAAGCGTTTCTTTTCAGCTTCAGTCCTATTACGTTCACTGATGTCCCTGATTATTCGCTGAACATAGATTTCATCCTGAATCTCAAAACTGTGAATGCTGATTTCGACCGGAATTTCTCTGCCGTGTTTATCTAAGTGGAGAGTCTCATAGATTTTTGCATCCTGGTTTTCCTCAAGAGCTGTCTGAGGATTCGTTTTTTCGGATTCCAGGATCGAGAATTTTAGCTGTCGAAATTCCTCTATATCGTATTTATAAATTTTTAACGCAGTATCATTGAACTCAATAATTCTATCTTCACCATTGGTCAAAACGACTGCATCATTGGTAAATCTGACTATATACTCAAAGTGTTTGATCAATGTTTGCTTTTCAATTTCGTGTAGTTGTTGAAGTTTTACTTCATGCTTTCTGATCTGGCTCAGGGATAGCCAAAGAATAAGGCATATCCCGATAAAGATCAGGACACCATAGGATATCGAGCGGATCAGAATGTTACGGGCTGGAAGCATTGCTTCGCTATAGTCTATCATAACAGACAGATACCAGTTCTTTATTTTGAGAGGTAGAGTATAGACAAAGGCTTTTTTCCCAAAACTATTGATGATCAACCTTACATGAGGGGAAGAATCGAGTATCGGCAGCAATTCCTTTTTATCTGTTGAAAGCGGCACAGATCTGAATTGTCCATCCTCTTCATTATCATAATACTGCGTCAAGAAATAGATGGAATCATTTTCCACCTTGGCAAGAATGCCCTGGCCTGTCACGCTAGGATGTGGCCATTTTGTTACAGTCTGCTCAATAAATTCGGACGAATTGGTTCTGAACACCAGAATAGCCACTGGATCTGACTTATGCTCGTAATTTCGGAAGATGGGCACACAAACATCCAGATGCCTCTCAGCATGGAGATTGCACCAAGTATAATCCCCCACTATCGCTTCCGTGTATTTGAGGGCTTCGAGAGCTTCGGAAATAGTATTCTTGCCTACAATCTCCTTCCCCCCCGAATAATCAAAAATTACATTGCCTTTAGTATCAATCAGGAAAATGGATTTGTAACCTTTGTAATTCACGTATGCTTGAAATCGGGAAAAGATAAAACGACTACTGGAAACGCTTTGGGGAACGTCTACCAGTTTTGATATTTCCTGGATTATATTAAGATTACTCGAAAGAGCATTGGCATCGGCGAGCCGCTCATTTATCCATGTCACCAATTGGTATTTTTTGTAGTTGGCTATAGTTTGGAGGATTACCTTGGTATCATCCTCCGCATGAATCTTGGAACCGATGAATTTCACATAAATGCCAGTAGCAATTGCTATTATCGATACAAAGAGTACTAAATATGCTGCGATCCTTCTTTTCTGAAATTTGTCTGCCATACTACACCCTGAAGATAAACTTGGATCCTTTGTTAATTTTGCTATCCACCCTGATATCTCCTCCCAGGCGGGAGATAAAGTCCTTAACCAAAATTAGTCCAAGACCGCTACCAGTTTCATTGGTAGTACCCAAGCTCTTAAATTCCCTGTCTGTATTGAAGACCTTTGCTGCCTGCTGCCGGGACATACCAATCCCATGATCCTCCACGCAAATCTCCACTTGGGATTCGATTGCCCGGGCTGTGAGCTTGATCTTGCTATCGGGATGAGAAAACTTTATTGCATTCGAAACAAGATTACGCATTATTGTGCAAAGCATATGGTAGTCTGAATATATGTATAGCTGGTCAGCGCTATGGCATTCCACCTGAATGTTTTTTAAGCTGGCCTGGGATTCCAGATGTGAGGTGCATATTTGGAAAAGGGAGGCAACTGCGATCCTTTCATTTTGAATCTTCAAGCGACCTGTTTGGGAACGTGACCAGTGCAACAAGTTTTCCAACAGACTACGCAGATTTTTAGCTGAATCGTCGATCTGTTTTATAACATCCAGAATCTCATCTACCGAAAACTGAGCAAAATTTTCTCTGGCATAAGTTGAGAGAGTGATGATTGCATACACGGGATTTTGCAGATCGTGAGCTATCAGGGAGAAGAACTTGTCCTTGGTGGCATTGAGTTCAGATAGCTGCTTGTTCTTATTTTCATTTTCCAGTTCCGATTGCTTCCATTCGTTTATATTGACTATGTACCCATCCAGATATTGAGGATTGTGGTGTTGGTCATACACTGCGTTCCCCTGTTCCCACACCCATTTATGCGAACCCTCTTTGGTAATGATCCGATACATAATCTGGAACTGCGTCTTTTGGGAAACGCCTTGGTTTACCGCTGAGCGAACCAGGCTTCTATCTTCCTCATATATAATATCTTCAAAGGATCTGAGACTGTTGTACAATAGCTCTTCAGGCTGATATCCAGTTAGCGTAAAACATGCTTCGGAGAGGAAAATCATCGTCCATTTGGAGTCATTCTTACACCGATAGGCAATGCCGGGTAAATTGTGCAATAGATTGGACATCATCTCCGGCAATAGCACATTAAATGACTTTACTCCATCGTTATGAAAACTGCTTAACTCTCTGTCTGTCTTACTCATATTCATGTTTCTCAATTTCTTTGAAGTTTTGGATTGTGTCAATAAATTCCTCATCATCTACGC
>JAQUHL010000322.1 GCA_028683635.1 Candidatus Cloacimonadota bacterium | reverse complement strand
TCGAGCTTCTGAAGTGGCGTGGACCTTGCGAATTGGAGGTTATCAAGGGAATGGACAACGTCTTTTACCTGATCGAAATCAACCCCCGCTTTCCCGCCTGGGTTCGTCTGGCTGAAGGTGCGGGCCAGAACTTACCAGCGGCGACGGTACTGCTTGCCTTGGGAAAAGAGCTTGAGCCCTTTTCCAAACCCAAGGCAGGAACCATGTTTATCCGCCATGCCGAAGATCTGATCTCGGACATTTCCCTGATGGGTGAACTCTCCACCCGCGGGGAACTTATTGCCAAACCCATTTGTAGCATACCTGAAAATGAGGAACAATGAAAAAACAGTATAATGCCCCCTACATCGAAAGAAACTCCACCGGAACTATCAATAAATTCGCCCATAAAAGCGTGGTCACCCATCAGGACAAAATTGCCGGAGCAAGAGTAAGCGATTTGCTGAAGGAATTCGGCTCTCCGCTGTTTGTGTTTTCCGAGCTCAGTATGCGCCAGGCTTACCGCCACCTCGTGCAAACCATGCTAATGAAATATCCGAATACCGAAATCTCATGGTCCTACAAAACAAATTACCTGGGAGCCGTTTGCAGCATCTATCACCAGGAAGGTGCCAAAGCCGAAGTGGTGTCGGGCATGGAATATGAAATGGCAAAAAAGCTTGGCATCAAGGGGACAGACATCATCTTCAACGGCCCGGGAAAGCGTAAACACGAGCTTTTAACAGCCATGCAGGAAGGTGCCAGAATTCATATCGACCACCTGGATGAGCTTTACCTGATTGAACAACTTGCCGATGAGACTGATATCATCCCTGATGTGGCAATCCGGGTCAATATGGATACCGGAATCTATCCGCTCTGGACCCGGTTTGGCTTCAACTATGAAAATGGCGAGGCCTATCGCACCATCCAAAGGTTGTTTATGGGCAAGAAAATGAAGCTGAAGGGGTTGCACGCCCATATTGGCACCTTCGTGGCAGATGCTTCGGCTTACTATTGGGCTGCCCAGAAGTTGCTGATCCTGGCCCAGAGAATTGTGGATGATTTTGGCATAGCGGTTGAATATATCGATCTGGGTGGTGGATTTGCCTCCAAAAACCCGCTTCACGAGCAATACACTCCCGGCGAGTTTTCCACTCCCTCCTTCGATCAGTACGCCACAGCCATTGGTAATGCCTTCAATGAATCCAGCTTTGTGAGAGAGCATGCCCCCCGCCTGATCATGGAAACTGGCAGAGTTCTGGTCGATGAGGCAGGATATCTGATCAGTACGGTTCTGGCCAAAAAGAACCTGCCCACCGGTGAACGGGCTGTGATCCTCGATGCCGGGGTCAATACCAATATCACCGCCCGGTGGTATAAGCAGAAGGTGACGCCTACCAGAGCCTTCCCCGGAACCTATCTGAACACCATCTTCTATGGCCCGCTGTGCATGAATATCGATGTGATCCGTCCTGCAATTCCCTTCCCCGATCTCCGCTATGGAGATGCCGTAATCATCTCACCCGTAGGCGCATACAACGTCACCCAGTGGATGCAGTTTATCGAATACCGGCCGGCAGTGGTGCTGATCTCGGAGACCGGTAAGCCTGAACTGATCCGGGATCGGGAAGAACTATGCGACGTAAACCACCGTGAATTCATCCCGGAACACCTGAGGGTGCTTTGAATAACAGCAGATTCTCCGATGCCCTGGTCGGAATAATCCACTCCATTCCCCATAGCTACAGCACTATCTTCTTTTCGGATAGCAGTTTGTTGGGGCTGGTGATCCTGGCTGTAACCTTTCTTTCGCCCATCATCGGTCTGGCCGGATTTATTGGTCTGCTCAGCGCCATCCTCATCTCGAGAATCATGGGCTTCAGCGTTTGGGACAGCAAGAGTGGAATCCTTAGCTTCAACAGCCTTATCACTTCTCTGGCAGTGGGCTACTACTATCCCATGCAGCAGATCCAGCAAAACCCCTACCTCTTCCTCATCTATGTGTTGGCAGCATCGTGCTTTTCGCTCTTTTTGTTTATTGGGCTGAACTATCTTACCCAGACCTATCTCCACATGCCTGCCATGAGCCTCTCCTTTTCCATCTCAGCGCTGATTTTGTGGTTCTATTTTGTGAAAGTGGGCTACATAACAGGCTTCTTCGAGCCCAAATTTGCCTTCCAGCTGACTGCCCTGAGCCTCCCCCGCTATTGGGAGTTGTATTTCGTTAGCCTGGGCAGTATCATGTTCATGCCCAATATCCTGGCAGGGCTCGTGATTGCCATTGTCTTGCTGGTGATCTCCCGGATCGGGTTTTTGCTCTCGCTACTGGGTTGGTCTGTGTGCTACCTGTTATTGGCATATCTGCCGGGACAGGCTGTAAATGGCTTGTTTTTCCCGGGATTCAACCTGATTCTGATCTCTCTGGCTATCGGCGGGGTTTATCTTATCCCCTCCAAATCCTCGTGGCTGCTGGCCATCCTGGCTTCCGTCATCGGTTTTTATCTGGCTCTGGCGATGAGCAGTATCTATCACCACATCAATCCCTATACCGGGTTCTACACGCCTTTGGCTATCCCGATCTTTGCCTTCCCACTAAACGTGGGTATCATTGTGATGGTCTTTGTTCTGCGCCTGTGATTGGTGCAGAAAAGCCCGGTTAT
>JAQUHL010000321.1 GCA_028683635.1 Candidatus Cloacimonadota bacterium | reverse complement strand
CAACCACTACTGAATTTGCTGCCATCAATGCCACGCATGTTCCCTTTATCACAGGTAACAAATATTCCTATATGCCTCCAGTTCCTACTGACAACGATCTGGCAGCTCTTACCGTCTCTGGGAACACCACACCTTCAATCGGCAACGTGACGAATTATACCGTCCGGATCCGTAACCGTGGAACAAACAACCAAAATAACTATCAGGTAAAACTCATCGATACTGATAACGTCGAACTTGCCTCCGTAAACGGACCTGCCATTGCCTCCGGTGAAGTGCTGGATGTGGTGGTTCCCTGGACTCCTTCAGTTCAAGGCCCTGTCGCACTCCGGGGTAAAGTGGCACTTGCCGGGGACGAACTCGCTATAAACGACATATCGGGAGTCCTGAATATCACGGTTATGCCGGCAGGGATGATCGTCGTCACGGTGGGAGATGGCTCTTTAAACTCACGAATGCCCTTTGATTTCTATTATCGCAACAGTTTATACGAATCCCTCTATTATCCAGCTGAGATGGGCGCTTTTGGAAATATTACTGCCCTCACGCTTTACAACCAATTCACGACAACGACCCTGACCAATACTCCGGTCAAGATCTGGATGGGATCCACAAACTTGAACGATCTCAGTGCCGGGTACATCCCCTCCAGTGAGCTGACTCTGGTTTACGATGGAATGGCCAACTTCCCCGCAGGCGAAAACAACGTAGTGATCCCTCTTCAGACCATGTATTCCTACACCGGTGGAAATCTGGTGGTGTTGTTTAACCGTCCCTTTGATGCGGGATATTTTTCCTCTGCGGACTACTTCAAGTGCCAGACGGTGGGAACCAACCGGGCGAGAAACGTCTATAGCGACAGCACGACCTATGATCCTGCCAATCCTGGGGCAGTGGGAACAGTATCGGGAACCTTCCCCAAAACTACTTTCCACATGACTCCCCTCAGTCCTGATCCCTATTTCTCCATTACTCCCGGAGCCTTTGATTATGGGATCAACCTGATCGAAACGACTCACAACCAGACCTTTACCATCACCAATGCCGGTGGAGGCACTCTGACCGTGAGTGATATCTCGATCGCCGGAAGTCCTTTTTATACCCTGCAGAACCTTCCTACCCTGCCGGTGAATCTTGGAACCGGACAGACTGCCAACTTTGTGGTGAGATATCTGCCCACAGCAGAGGGTACGCAAACTGCCACAATCACGCTTACCAGCAATATGGCTCCCAGAACCACTCACACGGTGCAGCTTACCGGTCAGTGCATCGATACCAATATCAATACTCTGCCCTATGTGCAGAATTTCGATGCTGTAACAGCGCCGGCACTGCCTTTGGATTGGAATGCTCTGATCCAACCTCCCAGCACCTCCGCCGTGGTAGTTACCTATACTTCCTCACCTCATACCAACCCCAACTGCGTGAGGATCTATAATGGCTCCACCACCGGGACCAGCGTGATGCTGGTGGCTCCGCCCCTCAGTACCACTATCCCGATAAACACCACCAGGCTGCGTTTCTGGGTCAAGGGAGTGGGTGCCACCTATTCCTTGTCCGTTGGTGTTTTGACCGATCCTCTGGATGCCAGCACCTATACTGAAGTGCAGAACTTCCTGACTCCCACTGTCTGGACGGAATTTGTCATTCCCTTCAACGGTTATGCCGGAACGGGAAGAACCATTGCCATCAAGCATGGCTTTACATCCACCGGCCAGACTATTTATGTGGATGATGCCGAGATTGAACTGATTGCGGCGCATGATCTTGCTGTGACAAGCCTGCTTGGAAACATTACACCCAGCGTCGGCAATGCCGCCACCTACACCGCCAATGTGTTCAATTGGGGCTTCAATCCGGAAAGCACCTACCAGGTAAAGCTGTTCAATGCCAACGACGTCGAACTGGCAGTGGCAAACGGCGGTCCCGTCGATCCTGGTGAAACCGTGGAAGTTCCTCTTCAATGGACTCCTGCCACGGAAGGGCCTACCTCGCTGTATGCCAAGGTCTTCCTCACCGGGGATCAGAATACGACCAACGACCAGTCTCCCAGCCTGGGGATCACCGTCATGCCCGCAGGGATGATGGTGGTAACAGTTGGGGATGGATCCGTAAACGCCAGGATGCCTCTGGATATGTTCTACCGGAACAGCATATACGAGACTCTGTATTACCCGGCAGAACTTTCAGCCTTTGGCACGATCTCGGCCATTACCCTGTATAACAACTTTTCGACCAACCTTCCTCAGAAACCCACCAAGATCTGGATGGGTACCACTCAATTGAACGATCTCTCTGCAGATTGGATTCCTGCCACACAGCTAATCCAGGTTTTTGATGGCAATGTGGATTATCCCAGCGGACAAAACTCGATCCTGATCCCGCTTCAGGTGCCCTTCACTTACTCGGGAGGAAACCTGGTGGTGATGTTTAACCGACCTCTGGATACGACCTATTTTTCCAGCACGGATTATTTCAAGGGCCAGGTCGTGGGGACCAACCGCGCCCGAAACATATATGCGGATTCCACAACCTACGATCCCAATGCACCTACGGGTGGAACCGTGACGGGTCACTTCCCGCAGACCACCTTCCACATGAGTCCTTTGAGTGACGATCCCGTCTTTATCGTCAGTCCCGCTAC
>JAQUHL010000320.1 GCA_028683635.1 Candidatus Cloacimonadota bacterium | reverse complement strand
GGCAACGGAGGACAGGCCAATTAGATGGAGTTTGGCCAGCTCAGGATAGCTTGTGGCGATCTTTTGGATTTCCACGAAGAAAGTGCTTGGCCTCAGATAATCCGGATCCAGAGGATAGACATTGCCTTTGGAACTGGCACAGGAGGTGATCGGCACTGCCAAGGCTATGGTAATCAATATTCTATGCATAAATTTCTGTGTATTCTTTTTCATAGAGCCAGAATCAGACCTGAGGAGTTTTCGTCAATCTATAAAAAGCATTTGACAAAACAGGTAGCTTTATAATCATGGCCTCCTATGAGGATAATATTGTGAATAAACGAACGATGCGAATTAGTGAAAACAGAATAGATCATAAAAAAAAGCACTTACTGGTTGTAAGTGCTTTTTTTTATTTTGGAGAAAGGCATGCAAATTTATGAATTGATCCGTCTGGCTCTTGCTGAAGATATCCACACCGGTGATATCACCACCCAGTATCTGGATCTGGAAAATCTAAACCGAACCGCATTTATGATAGCCAAGGCAGAGGGTATCCTGGCAGGGGCAGAAATCGCCAAGCTGGTATTCAAGGAGCAGGATCCGGATTTGAAGGTCACTCTCTATCGTAAAGACGGTGATCGGGTTCTTCCCAAAGAAGAAATCATGAGGATCGAGGGCAAACCGGCCTCCATCCTCCAAGCAGAACGAACAGCCCTGAATTTCATCCAGAGGCTGAGCGGAATTGCCACTAAAACACATCATCTCGTAACCAAGATCGAGTCCACACCAGCCAGACTATTGGACACCAGAAAGACTACTCCCCTGCTCAGGCAGCTGGAAAAATATGCAGTGGGCATCGGTGGTGGAATCAACCATCGCTATGGTCTTTATGATATGATCCTGATCAAAGAAAACCACATCCGGGCAGCAGGATCAATCACAGAAGCGGTGGCGAGGGTAAAGAAAAGGAATTCTTCCTACAAGATCGAGGTGGAAGTCACCAATATCACCGAGTTGGAAGAAGCATATCAGGCAGGAGTGGATAGAGTTATGCTCGATAACATGGAACCTAAGCTGATCAAACAGATTGCCAGAAAGTACCAAAACAAAATCGAGCTGGAAGCTTCCGGAGGAATCACGGAAGATAATATCTTAAGTTATGCCAAAACGGGGATCCACTATATTTCCGTCGGTGCCCTTACCCATTCCTATAAGTCACTTGATATCAGTTTGTTATTTAAGGAGTAATTATGATAGAAAAGCTACGCACTTTGGCCAAAATGCAAGGTCTGGATGATCGGATTGGCAGGTATCGCATGTTGCAGACCGAGCTTCCCGAACAACTGAAGGACATCATCGACAGCGTGGATCAGGCCACTGCAAACCTTCTGGCAGTTGAAACAGAACGGGCAACCCTTACCAAGCTGCAAAGAGCTCTCGAGACAGACATCAAACAACATACCGACCACATCAACAAGTACTCATCGCAATTGGCAGAAATCAAAACCAACAAGGAATACAAAGCCCTGAATAGCGAAATCGCCTATCTGAAAACCAAGATTTCCGATGTCGAATCTCAGCTTTTGGAATTGATGGATCAGGATGCTGAACTCAAAGGCAAGGCTGAGCAATGCAAAGCCGAGCTGGAAAAGGTTGAACTCCGCAAAAGAGAAAAAGAAGGTGATTTGAGAGCACAGATCAATTCCCTCGATGCCAAGATCGAAGAAACCAGAAATAAGAGGAACAATCTCGCCCGCACCCTTCCAGAAGCCATCATCAAACAATATGGGAAACTGATCAAAAACAAAAACAACCAGGCAGTCGCCTACAACAAATCTGGGGCCTGCGGAGGCTGCGGGATTGTTATCCGTCCTCAGATCAGGATCGAAATGGAACAGCGCAAGAAGATCAATTTCTGTGAAAACTGCGGCCGGATTCTGATGAATGGATTTGACGATCTTGAAGAAGTCTTGTAGGAGATAACAGGGCTTTTTCCAAAGATCACATTGGCAAGGCAAAAAAAAGCAGCTTTTATTGGGGGGATATTCTGATTAGGTTTTGGGGGATGCCAGATTATATTTTGTTTTGTGCTGTTCTAAACTCATGACTCTTAGCATGATAGTATAGAAGAAGCGCTTTCCTGCATACTTTAGTAATCGGGAAGCTCAGATGTCTGCGCTGTTTCAAGCAGCGAGGAAAGTCCGGACACCACAGGGCAGGATACTTCCTAACGGGAAGTTGTAGCAATGCAAAGCCAGCTCCACAGAAACAAACCGCCTGAGCCTGGAAACTTGCTTGGGTAAGGGTGAAATGGTGGTGTAAGAGACCACCGGTATCTTTGGTGACAGAGATAGCCAGGAATGCCTTATCCGGTGCAATGCCAAATAGGAAGGCTGATAAGTGCGGCCCGCACGTGAATGCCTTCGGGTAGGCAGCTTGAGACACTTCGTGAGAAGCGATCCAGATGAATAGACATCACCCTCCGGGGTACAGAATCCGGCTTACGAGCTTCCCATTTTCTTTTCCAGCACTTGATAATCAGCAAGACCATTGAACTTGCATGAAAAAGGGATCACACAACCGACAATGAAAAATACTTAGCAGAAAACCGCTTACAAAAAAGCTATCGCCATCTACAAGATAGTTGGTGAGAACAAGAGTTATT
>JAQUHL010000031.1 GCA_028683635.1 Candidatus Cloacimonadota bacterium | reverse complement strand
CTCCAGTTGGCAGTGGGATGGACATGTGGTCTTCCAATAAGCAGTTTGATCCCAAAGAGGATGATGATAAGCCCGAAAAAGATCTTGAAGAGCGGGATATTGATATTAAAATCCTTCAGGATCAGAGACAAGCCCAAAAGAATGATCAATATCCCCCAAAACATGTTACCGAAGAATATACTCATTTTCACGTATTACTCCCATGTTTTTTTTGATGTGGATAAATCGTCCACCTCATTGTATTGTAAAACGTTCCGACCAGGTTTTATACAATTCCTGCACGGGACAATCTATATCTCTATTTACTTTAAGTACCGTCTTATCCGTAACTTCTCCCAGCAACAGGAAGGGCTGTTGTCTGCTATACAGATACTGGGAAACAGGTTCGATATCGGTCTTCCTGATACTGATTAGAATCCGGGCCTGGCTTTCGCCAAAATACTCAATGCTCTTGGAATGAGCAAGCTCAAAAGAAACATACGCTCCCAGTAAACCCTCAGGATTGAAGCAGCTTTCAGCAAGGCAGATCGCCAAACCTCCATCGGAGCAGTCATGAGCAGACATTATCAATCCCTTCCCGATGAGTGCCAATACACTCTCCTGCAGAAGCTTTTCCTTAGCAAGATCCACTTTAGGAACTCTCCCGTCGATTAGCCCATGGATGCATTTCAGATATTCTGATGCACCAATTTCGGAAGCGTGCTCACCCAGAAGGATGATCAGATCCCCGGGATGTTTGAAGTATTGCGTTGTTGCCTTATGAAAATCTTCCAGCACGCCCAGCATGCCGATCACCGGAGTCGGATAGATGGCATCTGAGGGATTTTCGTTGTAAAAGGAAACATTCCCTCCGGTCACCGGAGTTCCAAGAGCAAGGCAAGCGTCCTTCATTCCTCTGATGACTTCTGTGAAGGTAAAATACACTTCGGGTTTATAGGGATTGCCAAAATTGAGGCAATTTGTGATGGCTACCGGCTTTCCACCGCTACAGGCAACATTTCTTGCCGATTCTACCACTGCTGCCTTGGCACCTTCATAAGGATCGAGGAAACAGTACCTTCCATTACAATCGGTAGCCAGAGCTATGGCTTTGTTCGTATCTTTGATCCGGATGACAGCAGCATCGGATCCCGGTTCGACTGTAGTACCGATCTGCACCATATGATCATATTGCCTGTAAAAATACCTTTTACTGGCTATATTGGGAGAGGCCATAAGCTTCCTTAAGACATCATTACAGCATGCAGGTTCCGGTAATGGAGCCTGAGTAAAATCCCGGCACTTATCAAGGCGGGCGGGTCTTCTGGTTTCGCGTTTGTAAACAGGAGCAGAACCTCCCAGGATAAGGCTGACGGCAGGAATTTCGGCCACAATCCTGCCTTGTTCGCGGATTCTCAGCATTTGGTCATCTGTAACCTTACCAATCTGGATGGCATCCAAATCCCATTTATGAAACACTTCCTGAACGGCTGGAAAATCCTCCGGTTTGATGATCAGCAGCATCCGTTCCTGGGATTCAGAGAGCATAATCTCATAAGCGCTCATTCCCTTTTCCCTTTGAGGAACAAGGCTTACATCGATATCGATCCCCACATTTCCCTTGCCTGCCATTTCCGAACTCGAACAGGTCAGTCCCGCAGCACCCATATCCTGAATGGCAACCACCATTTTTTTGTGAATTACTTCCAGGGTAGCTTCCAATAACAATTTTTCCAAAAAGGGATCACCAACCTGGACTGCCGTGCGTTTTTCCTCGGATTCTTCCGTCAGTTCGATGGATGCGAAGGTCGCACCATGAATGCCGTCCCTGCCTGTTTTGGATCCCACATAGATGACGGCATTGCCAACTCCCTGAGCCGCAGATTTAGCCAGAGTGCTATGATCCAGAATTCCCACTGCCATGGCGTTGACCAGGGGATTTCCTTCATAACACTCTTCAAAATAGATTTCTCCACCCACCGTTGGCACTCCGAAACAATTTCCATAATCGGCAATGCCATCCACCACTCCTTCAATCAAATGACGGATCTGGGGAGCGTCCGGATTGCCAAAGCGCAGAGAATTCAGAGCTGCGATCGGTTTAGCACCCATGGTGAAGATGTCTCTTAAGATCCCTCCCACTCCAGTGGCTGCACCGTGATAGGGTTCCACTGCCGAAGGATGGTTATGGCTTTCGATTTTGAAACAGATGGCTTTTCCATCTCCGATGTCCACAACCCCGGCATTTTCTTCGCCAGCTTTGGCAAGCATGTTATCGCCATCTTTGGGCAAAGTTTTGAGCTGTAAAATGGAGTTTTTGTAGCTGGCGTGTTCAGACCACATGACGCTGAAGATCCCCAGCTCGACCCAGGTTGGGATTCTACCCAAAATGGAAAGAATCTGTTTGTATTCATCATCGGAGATGCCGTGTTCGGCTATCAGTTCCGGTGTTAACTTTGGTTCTGTCATATTGCACCTTTTTGTTTAAGAATCTGGATCAGTCTGTTCAGGCGGTTTTCGATCAGTTCATAGGTCATGCGGTAGGAATCAAGATCGCTGCCATAAGGATCTGCAATATCTCCCTTTTCTCCCACATATTCATTGAGGGTAAAAATCTTATGGACTGCGCCTGGAACACTGTTCCTGAGGTAGTCCCTTTGCCTCTCTTCCATGGTCAGAACCAGCATCGAGCCATTAATCAGATCCGGGGTTATCTTCTGGGAAGTGTGGGTCTGAGCTTCCTTGATTCCATTCTCCAGCAGGAGTTGGAGTGAATTCACGGATATCATCGAACCGCCCTCCATCAAACCCGAGGATTCGCTGGTGACCTTCAGACCTTCCTTTTCCACCAGGTGATTGAAGAGGTAATTGGCAATGGGCGAGCGGCAGATATTAGCAGTGCAGACAAACATCACCAGAGGGAGGTTAAAGGACTTTTTGATCTCGTAAAAGGGAATGCTTCCCTCTCTCAAACATTTGATCTGGTCATGAAGTGAGCCTCCTTCTCCCTTGGGGACGTATTCCAACAGGGTGGAAGGTTCAGCACTGATGGAAGTCCTTTTGGGATTTGGAATTATACCCAGATCAAACCAGGAGTCATACATCTTTTGCAAGCGTTTAAGATCGTTTTCCGGGGGTAAGCTTGAGATATTGATACTCGTGCTGATGATTGGTTCGCCCAAAAGGTCGATAATGATCCTCAGCAGATCGTCTGTAGGAACCCTGAAGGCGACTTTTCCGTCCACAGCAAGATGAGCAAAATCCGGATTATCACATTTGAAGGCGATTGACAGGTTTCCAGGCCAGTATTGCTCCATCAGGGGAATGAGCCGGTTGGGTACTGTGATTCCATGTTCTGCCAACCAATTGAGTTCCGGGATGAGAACTATCAGTCCATCCTTCCCGTTTCTTTGTTTCAGCTTGCAAATACGGTCGATTCCTGCCGGGCTGGAAACCCGGCATCCAATGCCATACATGCTTCCTGTATAATGTAACAGGGTTTCATGAGCCAAAAATTCATTTTGCAAGATCTTTTCCAGCTTCTTAATACTTGGTTCGATATAGAGTTTCAACTTATGCTCCTTATTCCAGATAAGCCAGGGGATTGACAGCCGCTCCGTCCTTTCTGAGTTCAAAGTGTAATGAGGGCTGTGAGGCAGAACCCGTCATCCCGGATTTGGCGATTACCTGCCCTTTTTTCACTTTCGTACCTTTTCCTGCCACAAGTTCACTGTTATATGCATAAACGGAGAAAAATCCATTCTTATGATCGATGATAATCAACCTGCCTTGCCCACCATAACGATCCGCAAAGACCACCTCGCCATCATCAACCGCCTGGACATTTGTTCCTTCCGGAACTGCAATATCTATTCCGTTACTGATCACGCTGGTTCCGCCTTCCCTGGTTTCCTGGCCATAGTTTCGGATGATCTTTCCCCGCACAGGCCAGCCTATCTTTTTGGTCGTAAACTGGTAACTGGATGGCTGTTTACCCTTGCCAACGGTGAGCTGGTTGATCAGATTCTCGAGCGCTGCAGCATCAGCCTTCAGTTTATTGATCCTTGCCTGAAGATCACGCTGTTGCTGCGAGAGTTTCTGATCTTCTTTGGAAAGAGTCTGAATCTTGCGGTCATATTGCTTGATGCGGTTATGCTCAGTGCTCAGTTGAGTCCGTACTTTGACGAACTCACGGTTTTTCATTTCCCGATCCTGTGCCAGGGCGGATTTGAATCCTTCGATGATGTCGATGTTTCTTTTGGTGTTATATATCAATCTGGAGAGGATATGGCGTTGCTTTTGCCTGATCCTGTCTGTTTCAACGGTTTTGCCCCTGCGAATAAAGACCTTCATTTGGTTGCTCATATAGGTTTTGAGATCCTCGAGATTGCTCTCCACAAGCTGGATCCTCATGGTTGCTGCCTGAAGTGAATCCTGAACCACCCTTTCTGTTTTCTGAAGATTACGTGCCTTGGCATCGGCTTGATTTTTGAGGTTGGCATTACGATTCAGATCTGCCTGGGTTTTCTTTTTTTGGGCTTCGGTCTCTTTAACGCGTTTTTCTGCGCTTTCCAGTTCAGCTTTGAGTTTGCGCAACTCTTTTTCCCGATCACTCAGTTCATCGGCCCCAATCTGTATTACCAGAAGCATAATCGATATGATTAGCAGAATCTTATGCATAAACTTCCCGCTTTATCCTCATTTGACACAAACATTTGAATCCTGCTCTGGCTGTCAAAACAATTTTTGCTCACCTCCACACCCCCTTTATGTGCAATTAGTTCAAATGGGTCAAATCCTCAAAATTGGTTTGATCCTTTCACCCTGATGTTTGCTATCCATCCACCCTACATCTACCCTATATCAAGCGTTAACTCAGATAGACTTGATATAGGCTTGATATAGGCTTGATGAAGAGTAGACTTCTGGGAAGAAGGGAAAAACAAAACAATTGACGGAAACGAATGATTACATATCTTGATCCTGAAAATCTAATAATTTGATATAGAGGAAGATACATGAAAAAAACAAACAACCCCCTGCTTCAGAAGGAGTACACCCATCGTCTGGGTGCCATTCCTTTTGATAAGATTAAGACGGAACATTTCATGCCTGCAATTGAGGTAGCTCTGGCTGAAGCAAAAGCTTCACTGGCCAAAATCAAGGAAAACAAGGAAGAACCCAGCTTTGAAAACACAATCCTGGCCATGGAATTTGGAGGCGAGTTGCTTTCCAGGGTTAGCGGGATATATTTCAATCTGCTGTCTGCCGAGTCCGACGCAGCATTCAAAGCTCTTGCGCAGGAGATTTCACCCAAATTGGCTGAGTATAGTTCACAAGTTGTGACCGACGAAGTGCTATTCTCCAGGATCAAGCATATCTACAACGCTGAAATCAAGGGTAAAAGAGCTCCCAAGCTACCCAGGAAATTCACCGATAAGGATGCAATAAAGAAATGTGAGCGTTACCGTTTTATCAAAAGGGAGTATGATTCCTTTGTAAGAAATGGAGCGATGCTAAGCCCGGAAGACAAAAAGAAACTCACTGAAATCAGCATGGAGCTTTCCAAGCTAAGCCCCAAATTTGCCGACAATCTGCTCGGTGCCACCAATAGCTTCGAATTGCATCTCACCAAGGTCAAGGAAGTGGAAGGCATACCTGATAGTGCTCTTAAGGCGGCAGCTCATTTTGCCAGGCAAAAGGGGAAAAAGAAAGGCTGGCTCTTCAATCTGCAACCCTCCAGTTTTATGCCCCTGCTTACTTATTGTAAAAACAGGGAAGCTCGCGAGATAATCAATAAAGCCTATGGTTCCAGAGCTTTCAATGATAAGTTTGACAACCAGGAAAATGTATCCCGGATAGTAAACCTGCGCACCGAACGTGCCAAACTGCTCGGGTTTGATACCCATGCCGAATATGTGTTAAAAGATAGAATGGCAGAATCCGTTATCACCGCCTTCGATTTCCTGAACAGAATTTATGAGATTGCTTATCCTGTTGCCCAAAAAGAGATTGAAGAAACCAAAGCCTTTGCCAGAGAATTGGATGGTCTAAAAGATTTTATGCCTTGGGATTACGCCTATTATTCTAACAAACTGAAACAAAAACTTTATGATTTTGATCCTGAGCTTATGCGCCCCTGGTTCAAGGTGGAGGATGTGATCGAGGGTCTCTTCAAAGTTGCCAACAAGATATACGGAATCAGCCTCAAGGAAGTTATGGATGTCCCTGTCTATCACAAAGATGTGAAGACCTGGGAAGTGTATGATGCCAACGATAGCTATCTCGGCTTATTGTATCTGGATTTATTCCCCAGGGAAACTAAGCGTGGCGGAGCCTGGATGACCAACTTCCAGAAACAAGGGCTTTCCTCCAAAGGCATGCTCAGGCCACATGTTGGTATCGTGGCGTCGCTCACCCCTTCCAGCGAAGATCAACCCTCACTGCTGAGAATGGATGAAGTGCGAACTATCTTCCACGAATTTGGCCATGCCTTGCACGGTTTGCTTTCCGATTGCACCTACAGGAGCCTGGCAAGCCCCAGCGTTCTGTGGGATTTCGTGGAGCTTCCCTCCCAGATCATGGAAAATTGGCTGATGGAAAAAGAAGCCCTGGATCTGGTGGCACATCACTATCAAACTGGAGAATCCCTACCGGAAGAGTATCTTTCCAAAATGCTGGCTGCCAAGAATTTCCATGCCGGGATCGCAAACATTAACCAGTTACGCTACGGAATGCTGGATTTTGCCTGGCATACTTTCCGTAATGAATTCAAAGGCAGTGTTCCAGATTTTGAACGGGATGTAACAGAGCGTTTCCGCCTGATGCCAAATATTAATACTTCAATTATATCCAGTTCCTTTGCCCATATCTTTGCTGGTGGATATTCGGCGGGGTATTACTCTTATAAATGGGCCGAAGCTTTGGAGGCAGATGCCTGGTCTCTTTTCCTGGAGAAGGGTATCTTCAATTCCAGGATTGCCGAAAGTTTCAAGACCTTGATTCTGGCCAGGGGCAATTCCTTCCATCCCATGGACCTGTTTGTTGCCTTCAGAGGTAGAAAACCAGATGCCGATGCCATGCTGCGCAGGGATGGACTAATCTAAATAGCATCAAGACTTTGGAGATCTAACGGCCGTGAAAAACATTACCCAAGTGGATCTGATTATCCATAACATCGGTGAATTGCTCAGCATTGGCGAAGCTCCTCATGCCGGTTCAGGTATGAGAGGCATCGGTCTGGTCAAAAATGCTGCTTTGGCTATCGATCAGGGGAAGATAGTGGCCCTGGGAACAGATACAAACATACTTGATAAGTATCAGTCCTCAAAGATGATAGATGCCGGAGGCAAGGTTGTTACCCCTGGCTTTGTCGATCCCCATAGCCATCCAGTTTTCGTCCATACCAGGGAGCATGAATTTGCCATGCGTCTGGCGGGGAAATCCTATGTGGAGATTGCCCTGGCAGGAGGTGGAATCAGAAAATCCATCCAAAGCACCCGGGACGCCGATGAAGAACTGCTGTTTAGCCTGGCTAAAAAAAGAATCAGCAAAATGATCGCCTTGGGGACAACTACTCTGGAAGCCAAAAGCGGATATGGACTCTCACTGGAAAGCGAGCTGAAACAGCTTAAGGTGATAGCAAGATTGAAAGAGGAACTTCCGATAGATCTGGTAGCAACCTTCATGGGCGCACATGAGTATCCTGCCGAGTATAAAAACGATCACGCAAGCTATCTTCGCATCCTCACTGAAGAGATGCTTCCCGCCGTCAGAGAGCAGGGTATTGCAGAATTTTGCGATATCTTCACAGAAGCACACGTCTATAGCATCGAAGATTCCCGGATGGTCTTAAGCAAAGCCAGAAAACTGGGCTTTGGACTTAAGATGCACGCTGATGAGATTGAAGCTATGGGAGGTGCAGAGCTTGCTGCTGAGATGAATTGCATCTCCGCAGATCATTTGGGAGCCATATCAGATAATGGAATCCGTGCCCTGGGCAAAGCTGGGGTAGTTCCTGTGCTCTTGCCGGCGACTCTCTTCTCTTTGAGGAGCAAGACCTATGCACCTGCAAGGAAAATGATAGACAGTGGCTTACCAGTTGCCTTGGCAACTGACTACAATCCCGGATCCTGCAATTGCGATTCGATGAGTCTGACGATTACCCTGGCTTGCCTGATGATGAATTTGAGCCCGGAGGAAGCCATTTGTGCGGCCACCTTCAACGCAGCCAAAGCCATTGGCAAGGAGGATCGGCTTGGATCTCTCGAATGTGGGAAACAGGCAGATTTCATCGTCTGGGATATTCCCTCATATAACTTTATCCCCTATCACTTCGGTTCTTCGCATATCACAGAGGTCTGGAAACATGGAAGATTGATATATAAAAACCAGGAGCAACTTCTTCAAGCATGATGGAAAACCACTCATACATAATTCAGGATGAGATTACCAGAACTAAATATCACATCATCTATAAAGCCAAAAATTATGAATCCAGCAAAGTTCTGGCGATCAAAGCGATAGATTCCAAATGGTATAGTTCAGAAGAAATCAGAAAAGCTACTCTTGCTCAGGCCAGAATTGCCCAAAGGCTGGTGCATACAAACATCCTGAAGATTGAATCCATCTTTGAAGAAGGCAATGCAGCTTATATCGTGATGGAATACCTGGGAGGGCGAAGCCTCCGAGAACTGATGGATGCTCAACCCCGGGGAATGGAGACAAGCCAGGTTTTGGAACTGGTAATACAGATCATCTCAGCTCTGGAATATGCTCATACTCAGGGAGTTTTTCACCGGAACCTGAATCCGGACAGTATCATCTTTGATGAAGAAGGCAGCCTCAAAATCACGGGATTTGGCAAAACGGACAATGCCTGGCTGAAGATTGAACCAGAAATCAATATTTTCCATCCTGTTTTTTACATTGCTCCGGAAGTTTTTCAGGGAGACCTGTCCCAAGCTCAGGCCGATCAATATTCCTTGGGAGTACTCATCTACCAAATGCTAAGCGGGAAACTTCCCTGGAGTGTTGATCTGAAGAGTTCCCATCTCCAGCTCAAGCAACAGACATTAAGCAGACCAGTACTGAATCCGGAGCTGTTTGGGATCGACATTCCGGATTGGCTGTATTCAATTGTGAACAAATGCCTGATGATTGAACCAAAGCTTCGCTTCGTATCAGTAACCGAGTTGAAACAAGCTCTGCAGGATAAGGTGCATATACCCTATCAGGCTGTAACCACGAAGCTTACTCCTCCCCTGCAACCAAGCCCGAAGATAGAGGATATTATTGTCCCGGAACACCTTGGGGAGAAAGATCCGGTTACCTTGGTAGAAAAGCTAAGCTCCACAGTTGATGAACAGCTTGAAATAGCCAGATCTGATGAAACTGAAAGTGTATTATCAAAGTTCAATGATGCCGAGGAATCGATCTTTGAAGCAGGCCAGGAATTGGAGCTTGAGGACGAAGCAATTGAAGACCTGCCTCAAAACCCCGTCAGTGCTCCAATCCCTGAGTATTTGGAGCAGTTGAGTTTTGATACACTCGAAGATACTGATCAGATTGAAGCTGAAACCGGGATACTGGAAGAACCTGCTGCTGTACAGAAAGATGATACAATCCAGGAAGAACTGCCCGAATCATCTTTTGAAGAAGAATCCAAAGTCTGCCTGCCTGAAGAACGGGTGGATGAACCTGAGAAGGTTGTTGCACCCATCGAAGAAACACACAAAGAACCAATAACAGAACTAAAACCTGCTCCTGAGCCGGAGAATATTCCTCTTAAGGAGGAGGCCCGGGTACCTTTTGAAACAAAGGCGGAAGAAGAGAAACCCACAAGGCAAGCTCAGATAACCCCTGAGCAAAGCACGAAACCCTCTTCCCAGGATTTTAGGTATCGTCAGGAAGCTTTTCGAGACAAAGCAACTATTCCTCCCCAACCGGTAGATAAGTTCGAGGTGGATTTTAGCGACAAAACAGATTCCCGGGAATCGTTAAGTAAAATGAAAAAGACCTTCCTGATCGTCTTCGGTTTAGCAATGCTGGTAGTTCTTTATACCGTCATTAAAGAGTTACCCAACATCAGGAAAAGCATCTTTCCCAAGCACCAGACTACCGAAACGGAAGAGCCGGAAGAACCGGATCAACCAGAGATCGAAAAGAGTGATAAGCTGGATAACAAGCTCATTGATTTGGTCTTTGTCAAAGGTGATACCCTGGTGATTGGTTCCATGTCCTCTGAAGCTGATCCGGACGAGTTTCCGCTCAAAGAGATTATTCTGAAAGACTTCTATATTGGCATAAGTGAAGTTACTCAAAGACAATGGAAAATGGTTTTTGAAACCAATCCTTCCCTGTTTAAGAATGATGACAACCCGGTGGAGAACATCTCCTTTTATGAGGCAATTGAATTTTGTAACCTGAAGAGTGAGCTGGATGGATTGATACCCTGTTATGAATACCGTGATAATGAGCTGTTCTGTGATTTTACCGCCACTGGATACAGATTGCCCACTGAGGCGGAATGGGAATTCGCTGCCAAAGAAGGACAACGCATCAGTTCATATCTGTATAGCGGATCAAGCAACCCGCAGAAAGTTGGCTGGTATTCTGCAAATAGCGGTGCCTCCTCTCAGGAAGTGGCATCCAAAGAGCCTAACACACTCGGGATTCATGATCTGAGCGGCAATATCTTTGAATGGGTGTGGAATTGGTACTCACCTTATTCCTATCGGATTCGGGATCCCTATACAGGCCCGGAAACCGGGAGTGACAAAGTCATCCGGGGAGGAAGCTGGTATCACGACGCTCCAGAAATGCGTTCCACAAACCGCAACTATAGCAAGCCTTTTACGAAATCGAATTATATCGGATTCCGGGTAGCCAGAACTAAGATCTGATAAAATACAGCGCTGGGCGGATAACCCCTGCTCTGATCCTCGTGTGAGGGTCACAATAGACCAATTTACCGGCTTGGGCTTTGAAAAATTGCTCCCACTTAGATGGTTCCTTAGCATTGCCAAATTGATCGAGGATGACAA
>JAQUHL010000319.1 GCA_028683635.1 Candidatus Cloacimonadota bacterium | reverse complement strand
ATAGGTACCGTTTTCGGATTGTAGCTTGTATTCGATGCTCACGACCTTGCCATAAGAGTCGGAAAAGCCCAAATAACTGGCGAGAAAGGCTGGATCGATGTTGTCGGGATTCTGTCCTGCTCCACCCATCGATGCTGGAAGTTTCCAATATTGGAAAGCCAAAGTCGCAAAATCATTTATCTCAGAAATCAGGGCAGTACGATTGGAGCGATATGCCTGCCCGCTGAACATTACAACCCCAAGGCTGATAGCCACACCTACTATTATCACACCCAGCACAACCATTAAAATTTGCTGTAGTCCCATTATCTATTTTTCTCCATTAAATCGAAGTATTGAACATACAAAAAGCAAGATTCGAGCCACAAAGCCGGAACTGCCTTGGAATAGTTATCCCAATATCATTCAAGGTATAACGTGTTTGTTTGATTTATTAGATTCATAGCAATGTAATGTTTGAGAAACGCTTTACCTATCTCCATGTTTCAAAAGTGATACAGTGTTTTCTTGCTTTATAAAAGCTGCGGTAAATCCGGAATTTTTAAGCGTTTCTGCATGCCAGTCATACTTATTTTTCAGAAATGGATCAAACATCAATCAGGGGAGTGTGGGCATGCTGGCTGGCAATAAGGAGCCTTAGCTGGCTGCGGATGCTGTTCAGGAAGCCTTGCATGCATTGTTCGGCGAGTTCCGGAGTGTTGTTAATTTCGCTAAGGTGGGCAAGAATGAGGTTTTTCAGCCCCGGGTGGTGAATCTGGGAGATGAAACCCACTGCCTGTTCGTTGGAAAGATGTCCCTGACTGCTTCTAACACGTTGTTTAAGAAACCAGTCATAGGGACCTTCCAAGAGCATTTTCACATCGTGATTGCTTTCCAGGATCAGGGTGGTGGAATCTTTTAAGTGTTTGGTGGACAGCCTGGTGGGATATCCCAGATCGGTTGCGATCCCCAGAACACGGTCTTCGTGATCGAAGCAGGAGATCGAGAAATTACAGCTATCAACTGCATCATGGGAGGAAGAAAAGGGATGGATTCGAAAGTTCTCAATCGTGAAGGAAGTTCCAGCTTCGAAATGTATGATCCGATCGTGGAGGTTTCTCAGTTTGGATAAGCTGGCATTATAGGTTTCGTTCGTGGCATAGAGCGGGATTTTCAGGGTTCTGGATAAGGCTCCGGCGCAGCGGGAATGATCTGAATGTTCGTGGCTGAGGATAATTGCCACCAGGCTCGAAGGAGGAACATCGAGTGATTCCAGACAAGCCAGGATCCTTTTAACGGAGATACCTGCGTCGAATATAATGGCATGATTTTTTGATTTTACCAGGATGCAATTTCCTTTGCTCCCGCTGGCAAGCACAGAGGTTTGAAACATCTATTAGGAGATCGGACGGTAGATCAGGTAGTAGCGGTTGTTGAGTTTATCAAATTCCGTCCATCTTGCATCCGGTGGAGCACTCTCTATGAGCTGCATGACACCCGTGGTCTGGGCATCGAGATTATCTGCCAGGTGCAGGACAAGTGCCTCGAGGGTTTGAGGAAGCCGAACTGAGGCTTTTTCATATTCTCCATGGTGCGCCAGGATGAGGTGACGCACATGCATCAGCAATTCTGGCGGAAAGGAATCGATCTGGGCAGCTTTGGAACAAACCAATTCATCTGCCAGGCTCAAGTGGCCAACCAACCGGCCGATATCTGAAAACTCAATATTGAGCTTGCTGGTATATTCCACGACTTTGGAAACATCATGCAGAAGCGCTCCGGTAATCAGCAGGTCCCGATCCACGGGATATTGGGTACAGAGAAAATCACAAAGTTGGGCTACCGAGACAGTATGCTCCAAAAGTCCGTTCAAGAAATTGTGATGCCAGGACTTGGCTGCAGGTGCATTGATGAATTTTGAATAGAACGCCTTGTCATCATAGATGGACTTCAGCAGCTTCTTCAGATAGCTATTTTCCAGAGAATCAATAAACCCAAACAGCTCAGAAGATAAATGATCTGGATCCTTTTTACTGCGAACCAGATAGTCTTCGATATCGTATTCGCTATGATCTGCAAAACGGAGTTTCTGGATGGAGACTTGGGTCTGTCCTTTGTAACTGACGATTCCTGCCTTGATTTTGATGACGTCTCCTTCATCGAAGTTTTGGGATTCTTTCTCGGCATTCGTCCACAGATTGGCACTTATGGTGCCACTTTTGTCCTGTAGCTTCAGCCTGAGGTAGTAGCCCTGTTTACCTTCGCGGAGCTCTTTTTCAGCTACCAGATAAAAATCCGTCAGATCCTTCCCCACCTGCTCGTGGAGGTCTTTGATAAATATATGTGTCGTCATAGTATCCAGCTTATCTAAGATATGTGATTTTAGAGGTTTGGTGATGGGATTTCCCGGCTTGGTCTATATAATCAAAGCGGACGAAATATATCCCTGAAGCGGGGAAAGAAGAGTTCTTGAGAGTAAAAAACAGGTCCTTGGTATGTTGTATGGGAAGTTTATGGGTGGCGATTCTTTGTCCCTTGAGGTTGTATATGCTAATCGTTTGGGGAGAAATTGCTTGCTTGGAAGAAAGCGAGAGCTTGAGATCTTCCTGGTATTTCAATGGATTGGGGTAGAGCATCCATCCCGGTTGTGGTAAAAGCTCGTCTTCGACG
>JAQUHL010000030.1 GCA_028683635.1 Candidatus Cloacimonadota bacterium | reverse complement strand
GACTACCCGCATCCTTTGTTTGCAAATGGGTATCGCCAGAACGGTAGGCGCAGTCAGTTTCAGTGTGATAATCGGCTTCTTCATGCATTTACTATTTCGTAAGGATGAGCAAGCCCGTCTGGACGGCATGAATCTGGGCGAGCCTGATAAGGGCAGACCACTGTGGCACACTATGATCCACTTTGGATTGATGATCCTTATCCTGATCGTGCTGAACTGGGCAAGACCCAGTTCCGCCACTTCCGCCCCTTTCATGAACTGGATATACTATTACAAATGGCTGGTTACGGGAGTTCTCGCGTTGTTTTTCGGTCTTTCTCTGACTTTCTTTTATGGTTTCAAACTGTGGAAGGTTCTACTGACAGCAGGTGTGGCAACTCTGGTCGGATTTCTCTTTCCAGCCCAGCCTTTGCTTTCCTTCGTAGCGGTTGTATCTTTGTTCAGTCTCTGGCTCGTGTTTGAAAAGGACGAATTAAAGGACTGGATGAACTCCACCTGGGATTTTGCCAAATTGATCATTCCGCTGCTCTTCATGGGAGTCATGATCGCTGGAGCACTGCTGGGTAGACCGGGTCAGGAAGCTTGGGTGCCATCACGTTTGATCGAAGTTGCTGTGGGTGGGAATTCCATATTTGCTAATTTCTACGCCGCTCTTTCCGGAGCTTTCATGTATTTTGCCACCTTGACCGAAGTCCCGATCCTGCAAGGCTTGCTGGGCTCTGGCATGGGCAAGGGCCCCGCTCTGGCGCTACTGCTGGCTGGCCCGGCGCTGTCCCTGCCGAGTATGTTGGTGATCAATACTGTCCTGGGACCCAAGCAGACCATTACTTTCGCCGGTCTGGTAGTGATATTCTCCACCTTTACCGGCTATTTCTTTGGATTGCTGTTCGGATGATGATGTAGATTTTCAACCAGCTTAGCCAGGCTTTGGCCTCTAATCCGGCCATCGCACTGCTGGCCTTGTTTGTTTGGGGGTCCTAAGCATGTTGCTCAGCCCCTGCCATAGGCCAGCATACTCATGATGGCGGGTTTAGAAGTTAATCGGGTGATCATTACAGGTCGAAACCGTGTTTATCCTGTTGTAGAATATATTGTTGGCAGAAGGAGCAAAAAAGGTCTTGACAGCACAGTGCCAAAAACACATGGTTGGATTAGCTTGAAAATTGAGCCGTTACATGAGGAGAAACAATGAAAAAAGCCATAATCATCATCCTGATCCTGATGGTGGTCCTACCCATCGTACTGTTTGCACAGAAAGCCAGCACCGGCGATAAAATTCTGGGAGTGTGGTACAATGGCGAAAAGACCAGCAAAATCGAGGTTTATAAGACTACCAAGGGCGATTATGCCGGAAGGATAATCTGGCTGAAGGTTCCCAACGACAGCAAGGGAAAGCCCCGAACCGATATCGAGAATCCCAAAGCAGAGCACAGATCCCGTGCCCTTCTAAATCTTAATGTGATGCATTCCCTGGCCTTTCAGGAAAGTGGAAAATACGCCGGGGGGACCATATATGACCCCAAAAATGGCAAGACCTATTCCTGCAAAGCTGAACTTGTTGGAGATAACACCCTCAATTTCCGTGGCTTTATCGGCGTCTCGCTGATCGGAAGAACCACCACCTGGGTACGCACTACCAAGTAGAACATATATAAGAGGCAGATCAGGTATTTTGGAAGATAAATCCATCGCGGTACAGGTGTGTGGGGCGTTAGCTCTCATGCTGGCACACTTTTGGGGACATCAACAAACCATAAGACAGGATCTTTATGATTGAACTGATGAATAGCATTATCCCCAAAATCTCAGGTTTATATACTCTGCCCTGGATTGTAGTAGGATTTATAGTGACAAATTTGACGGCATATCTATTTTCGCAGGAGAGGATAAATCTAATCTTAAGGAAAATTGGATTGATCTTGCTCTATCTCTTTGTACCGGTATTGATCTTCCGGATATTTCTCGATGCCGGCTTGGGTATTGCCGAGCTGGAATTTGTGTTTATTGTAATCATATCAATTGTATTCATGTATTTAATCGCCTTGTTTTATGCACGAATAATGATCAAGAGTCTCAATCTGGAGGGAGTTCAAAAGGCCGTATATCTGAAAACCATGTTCACCAACCAGGGAAGAAGCTCAGCATTCGTGGGTGGGATCATGCTGGTTATCCCCAGTTGGGCTGTTCCGACCGGAATTTTTATGGCTGTTTCCGGAGTTGCACTGTTTGCAGTAATCCCCTATTTGCTGCATAGAATGCATGCTTATGAACACAAAGGTAAAAGGGAAGTCATCGACCTGCCCTGGTTTCTTAAGGTCTATCCCTTTTATTTTATAGCTTTTGTGATAGCTGGAATCCTGGTTCACAAGTTCACAGGACTAAGCAGCAAAACGATGGGAGACTGGGGTGTGGCTCTTCGGTTTTTCACAGCACTTACTATTCCTGCGGCTTTGTTTTATGTGGGCTCGGGCATACATCCCTCGGATATGAAAAAATCCGAAATCCGCAAGCTTTTGGGAATCGATACTGAAGGAGGAGGAGAGCATTGGCCCTGGGTGAGACATATCTTTGTTCTGACGGCAATTATCACACCTGCGATCTACGCCGTTTTCTTTGGATTCCTGCTATTGATGAAGCTGATTCCACCAGCCTGGTTTGCCGTGTTTGTGATCAATGCAATCCTGCCAATTACCAGCACCAACATGTTTCTGGTACCATACGGATTGGATAAAAGGGTGACTGCCCATTCCGTTACCTGGTCAACCCTGATCTGCACACCAGTAGTGGTGTTACTTATCTGGATATTTGGCAGCGTCTTTGTATGAGGATAACGAGCAGGATTTTCTTGACGAATTATTGCTGGTTTTATCACTTGGACGTTTGAGTTAGAAAGGAAGGAAAGAGATAGTGCTGAAGCGTATTTGCACACTGTGCATCCTATTGGAAGTGCTTGGATTATCGGGACTGGCGAAGACATTCCCAACGCACAGATTTGCCGAGGAATGGAGCCGCAGACCGGATACACCCTACGAGGCGTGGACTTTTGCCGATCTGGGAGGAGATGCCAGAGATGAGTTTGTCTATAAGTTTGCTTCTCCCTATACTGGTAACCAGCTCATGATAAATGATCTAAACCTGAAACCAATCTCCCAGGCCACTTATACAGATGAGATCCGTAGTCCAAGTGTTCTCACTGATCCTTCCGCCAAAGATCCCTGGCTATTCTTCACACTCAGTGATAACCGCCGGATCCAACTACGGGCATTCAAATATACTTGGACGAAACCTTTACAACGGGAAGAGAGGGTCTTCGAGCCGATCTTCAGAAATGATCCTTATATGGATATGCCCAGTTTTGAATGGCTGGCGAATCTGGGGCCTGTGGCGATAATCGATTTGGATGATGATGGAAATCTTGAACTGGTCTGCAATGCTGCGGACGGATATTCCGCCTATCCGAGAGGTCTCTATGTATATGATTTTGAAAGCGGTAAATTGAAATGGAAGTATGATTCACCGACGGGTTTTGTTAATGTGCTGGTGGATGATTTTGATCAGGATGGGACCCTGGAAATTGTTATCGGAACAACCGCTCTGAAAAATACAGATAATAAAATCAATGGACTCGACGATTATAACGGCTGGCTTTTGGTGCTGGACAGGACAGGCAAACTCATTTGGCAGGAGAAAGTCTATCAGGATTATGGAAGTGTCTATCTCCATACCAAAGATATAAATGCCGATGGAAAACCAGAAATCTTCAAAACAATTGCCACCTGGGGAGCCATCGAACAAAAAAACTCCGTCGAGATTCTAAGCTGGAATGGCTCCAGGATGATCAGCCAGAAGAAATTTGAACTGGAATCGCCACTCAATCGGTTACAGACCAAATACTATGCCGATCTGGTTGATAGCGGCAAACACAGGATCTTCCTCAGCACCAGAACCAAGGGATTGATCGTTTTGGACGAAAACCTGAACAAGGTGAAACACAATTTCGACCGTAATGTGAAGTATATCCTGGCCTTTGAAGACTTGCGTGGCGCGGGTAGCAAAGATATTATTTTGCAGACCGATGATGGATACTTCGTGATCTTGAACGAGGAACTAAAGGAGATTGCCAACCTCAAAAACCCCTTTCCTGAAGCTCCCAGAACCTCTTTGTATGCCGTTAACAAGGGTTTTGGCGAGCCCAAACTGATTGCCCTGGTTTCAGCCAACAAGATAAGTTTCTATAGCCTCAAACGTTATCCACTCCATGTGTTGCTCCATAGCTTTCTGGAACAGTATTGGGAGATGTTTACTTTAGCTTTGATGTTCATCCTGTTTGTATCTGTGTATAGTTTTTACAAATTACACAAGCATGGCTATGCCATCATGGAAACGTGCGACTATGGTATCGTGATCTCAAGTTCCAAGGGAAAAATCCTGTTTGTAAATAAATACCTGCTTGAGTTGCTGACCCTGGAGGCAAAGCGAGCCAAGCAGTTAAGGATGATCTCGCCTGAACTGGCTGATACCTTGGATACATTCCATTATGGGAAATTCCAACTCCAGGGACAGGATATCCAAATCCAGACCCAAAGGGGCAAAAAAGAATTTACAGCCAACATCATAAACCTGAAAAGGGTATTGCGAAGATATCTGATTCTGCTTACACCACAAAGCCTGTCCGGAGAAATCCTTCAGGATAAACTTGAATGGGCGGATCTGGCCAGAAGGCTTTCTCATCACGTTCGCAGGCATATTGCCAATATCGTTTTGGCGATAGAACCTCTTACCATGGATACAAGAGAGCTCGATAAAGGTTCCAGCCAGGAACGTGAGGAGCTATTGCGCATAGTCAAAAACGAGATCAACCAGATCAAGACCTTCACACATGCCTTCCAGAGGTTTACGCAACTCAAGGACTATGATCTGAAGGATCCGGACGTAGTCCCCTCGATAGAACATTGCCTGGCCAGGATAGTCATACCTCCCAAAGTTACTGTAATTAAGGACTGGAACTTGAAATCCGTCTTTGCCTCGATCGAACCCATTCGTTTTGAAGAAGCTCTGCAAAATCTCATTATCAATGCTCTTGACTCCATGGAAGATGGGGGCAGCTTACAAATCGGAATCAAAGAATTTCCTCTTCATGCTGCAAAACTGGGAAAAGAAACACTTTCCGTCCTGGTCGAAATCGAGGATAGTGGCAATGGTATTCCGGCGCAATATCTGGAAGAAATCTGGCAACCCTTTTTCACTACCAAACAATCCGGAACGGGCATCGGCTTGCCGGAATCCCGGAAAATCATCGAATCTATGAAGGGCGAACTGAGCATTCAAAGTGAACCGGGAGTGGGAACGATCGTTTCAATCTGGCTAAAAGGGAAGCTAAATGGATAAGATAAGAGTTCTTGTGGCTGATGATGACCAGAATTTCTGCACTTTGATTCACACTTTTTTATCACGGAAAGGCTATGATGCCATCAAAGCCGAAACTCCGGCAAAGTGCCTTGAGATTCTTGCCAATAAAGAAATTGATCTGCTGCTTTTGGATTTGTGCTTCCCTACTCTGCGGGAAGGATTTTCCGTGCTCGACCACGTTAAAGCCAGGCATCGCGATGTATCTGTAATGATGATTTCAGGTGAGGGACATATCCCCGATGCAGTGATGGCAATTAAGAAAGGTGCCGCTGATTTTCTGGAGAAGCCTTTTGATTATGAACACTTATTAGCCAAAATTGAGTATCTTTGTGCTTTGAACTTGCAGCTCAGGGAACTGCATAGCCTGGAGAAGACGGCCATCGGGATGGTGGGAGTATCTCCGGCTATGGAGCGAGTCTTTGATGAGATCATCCATGCCTCCAGATTCACCTGCTCAGTTCTGATCAGTGGTGAAACGGGAGTGGGAAAAGAACTGGCTGCCAATGCGATCCACCGGCTTAGTAGATTTAAGGACCAAAACATCGTATGCATCAATTGCGCTGCAATTCCCAAGGATATGATGGAAGCGGAGCTTTTTGGATATGAAAAAGGTGCTTTTACAGGAGCTGTAAATTCTCACAAAGGCTACTTCGAAATCAGCCAGGGAAGCACTATCTTCCTCGATGAAATTGTGGAGCTCCCTCTTTCTGCCCAGGCAAAACTGCTAAGAGTTCTCTCCGAGGGTGAGATTCAAAAGCTGGGAGGAAACTGCCTGAAGATCGAGACCAGAGTCATATGTGCGACCAACCAGAACCTGGAAGCATTGATCGAGCAAAAGGAATTTCGGGAAGACCTGTTTTACAGAATCAATACCATCACAATTCATATCCCGCCTCTCAGACAAAGGCGAGAAGATATCCTTCCTCTTGTTCAGTATTTTGCTAATCTCGTTTGCCACAAGAACAATATGGTACCCAAAACCTTCAGTCCCCAAGCACAATCCTGGTTGCTTTCCCAAGAATGGAGAGGCAATATTCGGGAACTCGCCAATGTGGTGGAAAGAGCGGTAATTTTTACCAAAGGAGATCTGATTTCTGTGGCTGATTTACTACACACGCACACAATCTTGCCTCCATGCGAGTTAGACAATTGCCAATCTCTCAAAAACGCAACGGATAACTTCCAAAAAAGCTATATATCTCATTGCCTCGACCAGCATCAAGGGAACGTCAAACAAGCTGCAAACTCTTTAAAAATAGATAGATCAAACTTGTATAAACTACTCAAGAGCCTCGGTATTCAGCAGTAACCCCGGGGATTCCAGGCAAAATCTCCATTCTACCACAGCAGTTCAGGTACTCTACCCCATAACTTCATTTATTGCATACTGATAGCTATTCCTCACATTGTGGAACAGTATTTGCGGTGGTATCACGCTACACCAGCCCACTGCTTATAGGAGCAAAGGTTCTGTTTACGGCTCCTTACAAAAAACCAGGTTTGGGGTGTTTATGAGATTTCGATGTGTGTTGCGGGGTCTGTTGGCTACAAGCAACCTCAAGTAGGGAGGGAAACTATGTATAGGACAGTGGGAAACATGCGGGAAGCCCCTTCCCGCTTTTTTTTATATTTCCAGGACGATGCTTACGGGGCCATCGCCTACCAGGGCAAGTTTCATATCCGCGCCAAAGATTCCTGTCCTTACTTTGATCCCAGTACTTTTTAGGTGTTCCGTCATCTGAATGTACAGATCTTTAGCAATTGAGGGCTGTGCAGCATGAGTGAAATCTGGCCTTCTACCCCTGCTGCAATTTGCATAAAGGGTAAATTGAGAGATCAGGAGCAGTTCCAGATCCAAATCCTGTAAAGAAAGATTCATCTTGCCCTCTGTATCGGAAAAGATCCGCAGTTCACATATCTTTTTGGCAAGAAGGGGAATTTTACTGTCATCATCTTCCTCACCAATCCCCAAAAGAACAACCAGACCTCCGGAAATTTTGGAGATGAGCTTACCCTCGACTGTTACGGATGCAGATGTAACCCTTTGTAGTATTGCTTTCATGACAGTGGTCAATCAAGAGGGAAGCGGTGTACCTCATAACAGCCAGCATCATTGATCCAAAGCGTTGCTTCCTGGGTTGGGGGCACCAGGATGATTAGACGGGCAAAGCGGACATCCGTCTTTAGAAATCCTGCACTGATAGATGCCTTCTTCCAGTGCTGAGCGCTCTTCAGTGATGATGAGAAGGAATTGCGTATTTTGCCGCTGGCATTGTAAGTGATGAAGCGAAACCTTACTCTGGGACCAAGGTCATCGCTGCTTAAAGCGGATATTTTGGCAAAAAACCCGCCAAATCTATCAACTTTGAAGGGATCGGAGATGATCATCAGGGGTTTCCTGGTTCCCGTAATCCGGATAGAATTGCCGGATTCAACTCTGGTGAGCGAATCGCAAAGCACTTTGCCCAAGTAGTCGTCCCGCTGGCCAATAATTGTCCACCCCGATGGCATTACATTCATAGAATCCGGGAGCAAGGCAAATGAAGGATTAGCAAGCAGGTTGGGCTTGTGCAGGGCATCTTTTTCCAGGAAAAGAATCGTCGATCCCATATAACATGATGCAATCAGAATTGTTACTAAAAGGATTAGCGTATACCCAAAAACAATTTTCATTTAATAAAACCTCTTTCATTAAGATATTTCATTATTACTCCAACGCCAATGGAATTTATCACCAGATTGGATCCACCATAGCTGATGAATGGTAAAGGAATACCTGTAGCAGGAACCAAGCCAATGTTCATCCCAATATTGATAAATGTTTGAAAAACCAGGTAGGCAAAGATCCCTGAGGCAGCTATCCGGCGCTCATTTATCTTGATTTCGCTGATAGCCTTAGTAAGTCTCCAAAACAGGATGAAAAACACCAGGAGCAATAGCGAACCTCCCAAAAACCCAAATTCTTCCCCAATTACCGAAAAAATGAAATCCGTGTGATGCTCTGGCAGGAAATTCATATTTTTCTGAGTTCCATCCAACCAACCTTTTCCAAATGCGGCTCCGCTCCCGATCGCAATTTTGGATTGGATGATCTGGTATCCTGCTCCCAGGGGATCGCGCATGGGATCGATAAAGGTGAGTACCCTACTTTGCTGGTAATCCTTAAGGCCGTTCCAAAAGACGGGCATGATCAATGCCAGGAAGAGATTCACAATTGCGGTTACACTGATGGCAACCCAGGAAAGCCTGGATTTATAGAGAAGAAAGGTAAGAAAGCATAACCACAGGACCAGGCCGAACCAGAAGGTGGAAAATACCAGAGATACCACAGGACTCACCATAATCAGTACATAAAACAGGGGAATTTTTGCTGCTATCAGCATGGCAAACAGAGCAGCCCAGAATACCAGAGTCGTACCAAAATCTGGTTCCGCCATTATCAGGACTACCGGTAAAATCGTAATCCCTAAAGCGTAAAAGACCTGCCTGAGTTCACCCAGCCCTTCCTTGTGGATTACTTTGGCCACCATCAGTATGGTAAGCAGCTTTGCGCTCTCCGAAGGTTGATAGTTGAACCCGGCAATACTGAACCACCTGTGCGCACCATTGATCGGAGTGGTGAAAAACACCAGTATCAGCGCTAAGATATTGATCACGTAGAGCGGCGTGACTATGAGTTCGAAGATAGGCATGGGTAGCTCGAGCAACAAAATCAGCAGACCAAACACAACAAAGCTGAACACTATCTGCTTCCACCAATAACTGCTATATGTTACCTGTTCTCCGATTTTGCTGGAGGACGCAGTAAAAATGGCAATGCAACCCAAGATTATAATGATCAACAGGGTCGCTGCCAGCACAAAATCGAATTTCTTCTTGTTAATCATTGGTCCCTGATGTCTCGATCGATCGCTCGACTGATTCTGGTTGTGAAACAGATCCTGGGGGGGGATCTGTTTCAGCCTCAGGTTGTGGGCTATCTTCTTCTGTTCTGAATTGGGCAGGAACTGGGACAGGCTGGGTAAAGATATCGTAGTTTCCAATGTAGTAATTGAATATCCTGGCTGCAATCGGACCCGCCAGAGCTCCCCCTCCACCAGCATTTTCGAAGAATACATTTACAGCTATTTCCGGTTTATCAGTAACAACGTATCCAGTAAACCAGGCATGAGTAAGTGGTCCCATGAAATTTTCTGCAGAGCCTGTTTTACCGTACACGGTAGCTCCTGGCACCCGAACGTTTGACGCCGTTCCTCCCGGTAAATTACAGACCGCAAACAGCCCCTCCTGAATGATTTTCAGGTTCTCCGGAGAAACCGGCAGTTTCACCTTCTTCAAAGGTGATACCTGCTCTCTGGTAAATCTTCCTCTACCAATCGTCTGTTTGAGTAGGTGAGGCTGGATCCACAAGCCATTGTTGGCAATGGCTGCATAATAGGCACAAATTTGGAGAGGAGTGGTCAGAACCTCTCCCTGACCGATGGATAGGTTGACCTTATGACCAATGATCCCCACGTTTTTACCAAAGCGAGTGCGGTACCAATTCCTGTTTGGGAAGAGCCCACTGCGTTCATTGGGAAGGTCGACCCCAGTTGCCACACCCAGCATGTTACGATTTGTGAACGCATTATACTCATCCAGGTCCAGCTTTAGGGAAAGGTCATAAAAATATACATCGCAGGAAACCTTGAGCGCATCGATGATATTGGATCTGCCGTGACCACCATGTAGCCAACAGCGAAAAAATCTATTTCCCACCTGCATTCCTCCCACACAGGGAGCCAGCAAAGTGTTTCTATCGACAACCCCTTTTTCCAAACCCAGGCTGCCGGTGATAGGTTTGAACACAGATCCGGGTGGATAAGCAGCATGGATAATTCTGTCCATCATAGGTTTGCTTGCATCGTTCAGGCTGTCCCATATTTCAGGAGTGATCTTTTGCATAAAGAGATTGGGATCATAGTTTGGCCTGCTCACATAGCTCAGGATGCCTCCTGTTTTCACATCGATAACTACGATAGCACCTTTGAACTGGTCCGGGTACTGGGCATTTACGTAATCTTGCAGGTCGTTGTCTATAGTAAGCAGAAGGCTCAGGCCATTCTGGGGAGTAATCGTTCCTTCGGTTTTGAAAAGATTCAGGCTTCTACCCTGGGCATCAACCTGAATAATCTCACGTCCATCCTTTCCTCTCAGCAGCACTTCATAGTAACGTTCCAAACCAGATTTTCCGATGTAGCTGCTCAAGGAATAATCTTCAAAACGATAGCGACTATATTCCTTTTCGTCAATCCTCCCGATGTACCCCGTAAAATGATTGGGATAGAGATAGTTGCGTGTGGTCACGGTGCGAATCACCAGCTCCGGGAAATAGTTTAGCTGTTCTGATATGGAAAGTGCCTGTTCAAAAGGAATGTTATCCGTCAGCAAGATTTCCTCATAGTTGCGAAACTTGTGCTTTTCCAAAAGCTTATCAAGTTCAATTGCCTTGATGCCCGAGTAGGTATCGAGAAAGATCTTCAAGGCGGGTAAATCTTTGATCCGGCTGGCAACCAGATGCAGGTTCTGCGAGGGAACATTGATCGCGATGGGACGGTAGCGTTGGTCGTAGATCTCACCTCTGG
>JAQUHL010000318.1 GCA_028683635.1 Candidatus Cloacimonadota bacterium | reverse complement strand
ATATCAACCCATACAAAGGAAAATGGCACGATCAAAACCAGCTTCTAATTCCATGTTTGAAAAACGGGGGGATGTGAACTGATAAAGCACTTGACAAATGGAGCATATCCCATAGCGTGGATAGCAAAACAATACGAAATCCAGATATTCGAAATTGGGCTTGATACTTACTATTTTGCAGGAATCAAGACCCAAACTGGTATAATAATAGAAGCTATAAAAGATAAAAACTGATATTGAGGAAATATGAAAGCACTACTGATACTAATCATCTTGATCCCATTTGCTTTGAATGCACAGCAATACACACTTGATGACCTGATGAATCATGGTCTGGCAAATAGTCTGAGCAGTCAGCAAGCCAGGCTGGGTAATGATAGTTCCCAATCGCAGCTCAATTCTGCCAGAATAAATCTATTCCCTGAAGCTACACTCAGTGCTGGCTTGGATAACCAATTCTACAATCCCCTACCCGTGAGCGACCTTAGTAGTAATATCGGCTTTTCGATTAGCAAATCCATCAGTCTGACAGATCCGTCCTGGTATCAGTATCGTCAATCGCGTCTCGATGTTCAAAGCAGCGAGTTGAGCTTGCAAGGTTCGATCAGTAACCTGGTATATCAAATTTTTGCTGCCTATATCGATGTTCTCAGCAAAGAAAAACAGCACAAGTCCATATCGGATAATCTGAAGATCCAGACCAGAATTCTGGATCAAAGCAATGTTCTGAAAGCCCAGGGCAGAATCACCGATTTCGATGTGAAACAAAATGAAATTGCTGTTCTCAATTCCGAGATATCCCTTCTCAAGATCCAAAACGACATAAACAAGAGTAGGATGAAGCTTTTCGCTTTGGTTCGTCTCCAGGATGAGGGTTATGAGCTTGCTGATTTGGAATATACTACCGAATTCACAGTACCGGAACTCTCCCTCGAATCTCTTCGGGAAATCCGTATCCTTGAGCAGGAGATCAAGAAAAGCGAGCTAACCCTTTCCCAGGAAAAAATGAATTTTCTTCCCAAGCTAACCCTGTCCTACAATTTCTCCCGCAGAGTGGGGGGAGAAGATTTCGATTTTGATACATACAACACTACCCATGGCGTTTCGCTTACTGCGTCCTACTCGCTCTGGAACCATTTCCGCCAATCCGAAACTGCCAAACGTGCCAAGATATCCAAACAAATGAACCAACTCAATCTGATTGATAAAAGCGAGGAGATTGCTCAGGAATACGAGACCCTGAAGCGGGAACTTGAATACCTTCTCCAACTAAACGATCTTTATCAACAGAAATATGAGCAAGCCCAAGTGCAGCTTAGAACTGCGGAAGAACGTTACCGCTTCGGCATGATAGCCCAGCTTGAGCTCGACCAAACACGTGCTGAACTTCTCGAAGCGGATATCGCCAAAAATGCCAATACGTATCAGGTTCTTCTTAGCAGGGAAGCTATTAACCTCCTGCTCTCAAACAAAATCTTAGGTAAATGGTAATAACTAAAAATGAAAAAATCAATCAGCAAAACAATCAAAACAGTACTAATCATACTCGTCATCGTCGTCGCAATTTTGGGACTTAACCGTTATAGGAAAAACAAAAATCGACCCGAGTGGCGGACAGTTACTTCCTCGACCGGGGATATTCGCGAGATTGTTACTGCCACCGGTTCGATAAATCCCTATGTTCTTGTTAATGTAGGAACCGAAGTTTCTGGCAAAATATATAAGATATACAAAGATTTCAATTCCAGTGTCCGCAGAGGTGAGTTGCTGGCAACTATCGATACCGAGATTCTCAAAACCAATCTCGAGGCTGCCAAAAGTGATCTTAGCAAAGCCAAGATCACGGAACAGGATGCCAAAATCGATTTTGACTTGCTTACCGAACTGGCCGGCAAGGACATGGCTGCTTCTTATGAAGTAAAAAAAGCCGAATTTAAGCATCTCCAGGCAATTCAATCTACCATGAATGCCCAGATCTCTCTGCAACGTGCTCAAAAAAATCTCGACAATGCCTATATTACCTCGCCTATCGATGGTGTGGTAGTATCCAGGGAAGTGGATGAGGGACAGACCGTGGCAGCGAGCATGAATGCCCCTACCCTTTTTAAGATTGCCAATAACCTCGAAGATATGCAGATAACCGCCGGAGTGGATGAGGCTGACATTGGTAAGATCAAGATTGGAATGCCTGTGGAATTTACGGTCGATGCCCATCCCAACCAAAATTTCGAAGGCAGTATCAAGCAGATTCGGCTCGATCCTCAGACAGATCAGAATGTGGTGAGTTACAACATTATCATCGATGCTAAAAATCCGGATCGCAAGCTTTTACCTGGAATGACAGCCAATGTAACCGTAATCGTCCAATCCAAAAGCTCTGTTCTCCGAATTCCCGAAAGCGCTACACGCTTCCGTCCCAGCAAGGAGTTATGGGAGCAGTTTGGCTACAAATGGGAAGATGATTTCCTGATGAATGCATCCAAAGAGGCCATGGAAGCCTTTGCCAAATCTGCAAACAGGCTTTCAGGAGGCCAGGGGCAGGCTAATCCTGACACCCCAGACGGATCTCTGAAGGCTGACAAACAAAGTGCTGCCCAAAGTGATTCCACATCCCGGAAAGGAAGAAAACCTGGCGGTACTGGTACAGCGAT
>JAQUHL010000317.1 GCA_028683635.1 Candidatus Cloacimonadota bacterium | reverse complement strand
TCCCAGCCCTCTCAATTGCCTGTTCTATTGTATCAGTGGTGAGAATTCCATAAATAACTGGGATGCCTGTGGATAAACCAACTTGAGCAACTCCCTTGGTAGCTTCTGCGCTGATATATTCAAAGTGCGGGGTGGCACCACGGATCAAGGTTCCCAGGCAGATTACAGCATCATAAAGACCGCTTCTGGCTGCTTCCTGAGCTCCAAACGGAATCTCAAATGCACCCGGAACCCAGATTATCGTGATATCCTGTTCTTGGGCATCATGCCTCATCAGGCAATCTACAGCTCCGTCCAAAAGCTTCTTGCTGATAAATTCATTGAATCTGCTAACCACCAGGGCAAATCTATACCCTCTGGATACGAGATTTCCTTCAATAATCTTCATTTTTATATCCTCTTTATAAAACAAATTCTCCTCATGCATGTCATGAATTCCAAAGCTGTCTTTTCAGCAAGTAAAATCTTTGCTGGTGCCAAAAATAATGCAGGACAGCATGCTAAGCTCTGCGAGCTCAAACTTTGGGCTGTCCTGCAAAACGTTTTGGGGTATCTGTGTCCCGGCTTATTCTGTGGGTTCTTCTTCCGGAGCTTCGGTTTTCTTTTTTCTGTTCATGATTTTCCTGCCAATCACAACTACTGCAGCAATCAGCATAAGGTTTCTGATCAATTTCCAGAAAAAGGATTTTTTCTTCTTTGGTTCTTCGACAGCTGCATCTTCGGCTACGGCATCAATCTTGTCACTCATTTCATCCTCCCGTATATTTTTTTCCAGTAAAGATCACACGACTCACTCATTCCTCAATCCAGCGGTTTATGTCAAGGCCAAAATTCGCAGAAGGTAGTTTGAGACTGGAAACTCGTAGACCGCAAAGGAAGCAGAGGCACAGAGAAGCATCTACTTCCAAAGACCATTGTATAATGGGTTGTATTGTGAAGCCCTACTCCTTTTAGGGTGGTGGGCGGGAATAGGTTTACAAAAATATACCTCACAACCAGCATATTTGGATGTCTGTATTTCGATGAATCAGGATGTGCAGCGGTCTTAACAGTTATGGGGATTTATGGGGCACAGGACTGTGGAAGGATTATCTTGCCGGATAAACCGGATACCCTGAGATAAGAACGTTATCCTGGATTCTTCTGAAGGTGATGCCTTGCAATCCAATTGCCTCGTTGATACTGTGTATTCCCAGCTTGTCCAGCATTGTTTTCTCTCCGCCCAAGAGCTTGGCTCCGTAGAATATGTAGCATTTATCCACCAGACCTTCTTTGAAAAATGAACTGCTTAGTTCTGAACCCGCTTCCAGCATCACCGATGTTATCCTCCTTAAGTTGAGTTCTGCCATCACCTCTGGTAAGGAGAGTTTCTTCCCGTTTCCCTTTACCCTGATAAGTTTGATGCCTTGCTTCTGCAGAGCTTGGATCTGATCCTGTTGTGCCTGGTTATAAAACACCAGGGTCGGATAGCTAATAGCAGTTTGAGCAATCTGAGTCTTATGGGGAAGTAGCAAAAAGGGATCGAGGATGATTCTGAGCGGTTGTTTGATAGCTTTACCAGTTCGTACGTTGAGGAGCGGATTGTCTGTCAGGATAGTATTTATCCCCGTGATAATGGCATCTACCTGGCTACGCATGCGATGCACCAGATTCCTTGAAGCTTGATTGCTGATCCACCGGGATGAACCGTCCTCGGCGGCAAACCTTCCATCAAGTGACAGAGCAGCCTTCCAGATAATGAAGGGTCTTTGTTTACTGATATGGCAAATATACCATTCAAGCTGCCTTCGGATATTTTCTTCCTCGAATCCTGTTTCCACTTCGATCCCGGCTTGTTTTAATCTGGCGATACCTTTGCCGTTGACCAGGGGATTGGGATCTTGAAGCCCGATAAAGACTTCTTTTATCCCTGCAGCAATGATAGCCTCCGTGCAAGGAGGAGTAGCACCAAAATGAGAACAGGGTTCGAGAGTAACATATAGTACTGCCCCTTTTGCCTTTTTACCGGCTTTTTTCAGGGCGACAATTTCTGCATGGTCACTGCCATAGGAAAGAGTATTGCCAGTGGCCAGAACTTCATCCTGTCGGACAATGACGGCTCCCACAAAGGGGTTGGGAGAACACCGACCGCGGCTTTTTTCCGCTATGCGGATGGCCAGTTTCATGAAAGCTGGCTTATACATGGGATTCGAGTTTCTTCAGGTTTTCGGCAGCGACGCCAAAATCCGGAAATCTGCTGAGCATTTCAATCCAGATAGCTTTGGCCTTATCCCGGTTCCCCAGATGCAGGTGGCAGGCGGCGACGTTGTTCAGAGTGCGGGGATCTTCTGGCTCCAACAGATGTTGTTTTTCCAGCCAATAGAGTGCTTCATCGTAGTTTTTGTCTTTAAGATTTAGTAATGCAAGGTGGTAATAGGGTGCAGTCCAATAATTATCCAAACTGATGGCATTGAAGAAATCCACCTTTGCCTTGCCGAAGCATTTTTCAGCCTGGTTCCAAAGTGCTTGGTAATAATATAGATCAGGGCTATCAGGATAGAGTTTCAAAGCATTGGGCAGTTTCTCTTCCAGCCCTGTGAACTTACCCTCTCCCAGAGCTTGGGCAAGTTCCGAGTAGATCTGGTTTTGGGCATAATAGAGAGTGGGATCGCC
>JAQUHL010000316.1 GCA_028683635.1 Candidatus Cloacimonadota bacterium | reverse complement strand
TGGATCCAGAGTCGTCTCCCAGAGTTGGTCCGGATTCATTTCACCCAAACCTTTGTAACGCTGGATAATAACGCCTTTCACACCAAATTCTTCAGACGCAAGGTCTCGTTCATCTTCTGTAAAGACGTATTTTTTCTGCTTGCCCTTTCTCACCAGGAACAAGGGGGGACGTGCAATATAGATATTCCCATGCTCAATAAGAGGACGCATATAGCGGTAGAAAAAAGTGAGTAAAAGAGTGGAAATATGAGCTCCATCGACGTCTGCATCCGCCATGATAATGACTTTATGATAACGGATTTTGCTGATATCAAATTCAGCCCCAATCCCAGCTCCGATGGCCAGGATTATTGGCTGGATCTTGTCATTGTTGAGAACCTTATCCATTCTGGCTTTTTCGGTATTGAGCATTTTTCCCCAAAGAGGCAGTATGGCCTGAAAGGCTCGGTCTCTTCCTTGCTTGGCTGATCCACCTGCAGAATCTCCTTCAACCAAAAATAGTTCAGTTTTTGAAGGATCGTTCAGTGTGCAATCGGCAAGTTTTCCAGGCAAAGAACCACTTTCCAGCACCGATTTTCGGCGGGTAAGTTCTCTGGCCTTTCGGGCAGCCTCGCGAGATCTTGCAGCGGTAATGCTTTTATTGGCTATGTTTTTCGCTTCTGCTGGATGCTCTTCAAAATAGGTGGTAAGCTTTTCATAAACAGCCGAATTGACCACTCCCTCCACGTCTGAGTTTTGGAGCTTGGTTTTGGTCTGACCTTCAAACTGGGGATTGGAGATTTTCACGCTGATCACAGCAGTGAGACCCTCCCTGATATCCTCTCCAGAGGGTGAGACTTTCTCATTTTTAAGTAGGTCAAGCGTCTTGATATAGCTATTTACAGCCCTGGTGAGGCCAGATTTGAAACCACTGAGGTGGGTTCCACCTTCGATGGTGTTTATATTGTTAGCAAAACTGAAGATATTTTCCTGATATCCTTCGTTGTATTGAACTGCTACCTCATAATTGAGCCCATCTTTATCACCTTGAATAAACATCGGCTTGGGAAACAAGGGCTTCTTATTCTGGTTCAGGAATTCGACAAAAGAGACTATCCCGCCGTCATACTTAAAATCGTGGACTCTGTCATTTCTTTCATCTTTCAGCACTATCCGGACTCCACAATTCAGGAAGGCAAGTTCCCTGAGCCTGGTCGTGAGATAATCGAAGCTGAAATCCACGGTCTCAAAGATAATGGGATCAGGCTTAAAAACCACAATAGTGCCGCGTCTTTTCGTATCCCCCAAAATCTGAAGCTCAGTCACAGGGACACCACGCTCGTATCTTTGAAAGTGGATTTTGCCGTTAATGTGAATGCGTACTTCAAGAAATTCTGCAAGTGCATTGACAACAGAGACTCCCACTCCATGTAATCCCCCGGATACCTTGTAGGACTTATCGTCAAATTTACCACCTGCATGCAGAACCGTCATAGCCACCTGAACTCCGGGAATACCCATATCTTTGTGTAAATCGACAGGTATGCCACGGCCATTGTCATCAACCTCCACGCAACCATCCCGGGTGATGGTTACTTTGATCAGATCGCAGAATCCACCCAAAGCCTCATCTATGGAGTTGTCCACAACTTCATAAACTAGGTGGTGAAGACCGCGCTCACTGGTTCCGCCAATATACATGGCGGGACGTTTTCTGACAGCTTCCAAGCCCTTCAGGACTTTGATATTACTGGCAGTATAAGTATTATCAGTCATAATCTATTATCTCCCTATTATTTATCAGTTCATTTTGCCCGCTTAAGCAGAGCGATTACGATGCACAGAACATCTCACAACGTTATTTTGTTGCAATAAAATATAATACGGTGTTTTTGTCAAGGTTTATCTTGCCTGAGATTGGATTTTTAACATATCTATTTTGCAACTACTTATAGAATCACTTTTATCGGGTCTTGCTAAGTACTTTCAGGGCTGTCAGTTCGCACTCCTCAAAAATCTGATTTTGTTTCATTACCAGGCCAAAACGTTCCAAAAACCCACTTTCACTCCCAAAGCAAAAAGCATCAATAACAACCAACCCCACGTGAGCATAGTGTGAACAATGCGTGGATTTCCATGCATTGTTCACACTATGTTCACACTAAGTTCACACTAAGCTAAGGACAGGGCCAGGAATTTTTCTCTTGTCAGTAAAGACTATTATAAATTTTATGGTTGGTTGCAGTAAGATGTTCAAGATTATGAGGTAAGAGTTTTTGCCATGAATAAGCGAAAGTTTCAAAACTGGATGGAATATATAGCTTTCAGGGGACTAATCTGTTTCCTGAAGCTCTTCCCCTATAGGGTTATCAAGGGTATTGTCTTGGGCATGTTCTATCTGGTTGGATATCAAATCGGGATTCGGAGGGAAGTAGCGTTCAAACAGCTCTCAAAGGTCTTTCCCCATAAAACCAAAGCAGAAAAAAACCGGATTATCTGGAATATGTATAAAAACATGGCTCTTACTATCTGCGAGTCCTATCTTATGAGTGATGATAAATTGATCGAAGCCTGCAGTATCTGTGGGCAAGATATTATCGATGAAGCATTTGCCAAGGGGAAAGGAGTGATCCTTGCCACCTGTCATTTTGGAAATTGGGAGGCAGCCAGAGTTTTC
>JAQUHL010000315.1 GCA_028683635.1 Candidatus Cloacimonadota bacterium | reverse complement strand
TCCAGAAAGTAGTGGATACCGGGGATTTCCAGCGGCTGATATGCCGGGGCATTTCAGATGCGATAATGGAGCTAAGCTCACTAACTGTCCCGGATGTCCGCGAGGGTAGAAATACGGTATTCAATAGATCACAAAACCTGCTGATAAAACCAATCCGGAACTCCTCATTTTGAAGCAAGGATCTAAAGAGCAGGGTTGACCAATCCGGATTGGGCCAGGCTGTTCCACCGGGCATAGCAGCAACTGCAAGAGTATTATTGGTATAGGTAGTGTCACCCGCACTAAGGCCAAAGGCAAAATCCATATCCTGCATCATCCAGCGCCAGCGCCCGTCCTGCCCGTAAGGACTGTTGGGTACATATCCAGAGGTTCTTTTCCGCCAATATAAAAGATTATTCCCAGGCCAATCCAGGTTCGCAGCAAAGATCTCGGCAATTTGATAGTCTATATAGTTATCCACATCCATCAGAGTCTTCACATGGGCGTAGTGCTGATGGGATGTGATATCATTGTCGTTTATATAGCTTAGCATTGCATTGTAATGTTCGGCATCCCCTTCCTTGATTACCTGATGGTTTTCCAGGAGGTCAATCTCATCCTCCTCGACTTCATAGTTGCGTTTCAGATATTTATCGTCATAGCGCTCCCTGATGTTTAGCATGCCCCAATATTCACCATTCAGATATACAACCGCCGGTTGATAGGCCTGGGTATCAAATCGGAGTGAGCTAACCAACGTCTGGAATGATGCATCGTGCAGATAGGTATAGGAGATATCATTGCCGGAGTTCCTCAAGATCAAGCGTTTGAAGCTGGCATCCGGTGTGGAATTGAAAAAAGCATAATCAAACGTGGATGCTCCATATTCATTCCTGGCATAGAGCCTTAGGGATTTAAGGGCTGAATTCCGGGATGTCCCCCCATGAATACGGATTCCAATATCCTGGTTTAGAGCAGCTACTTGCCCCACTACCGGAAAATACTCAAAATGAGCTGGATATTCCCACTCATCCCCATCTCGTTTGTAATTGGCATTGTGCCAGTCACTAACATCTGGGAAAGCGGTTCGGAACTCGTCAAAATCAACTCCAGCGACATAGAAACCATTTTCATAATCAAACAAGCGCTCAGGTGAGATGCTAATGGAAATGACTGGTATCTCGTGCGGCACGTCACCTATAAAATAGCTATGAGAGACGACCGGGCTGTCGTTTGCTTCCTCTCGAACTGCTTTAGCCCGGACCACAAATGCTTTTCGCACTGGCTGCTCGGGGAAGTAAGTAGGAGTGAGATGCCGGGTCGAAGATATATGAGTAAGGCTATCCGGCTCTGAGGATCGATCGTAAATGTATAGAGCTGAGCTATACTGATTAGTTTGATAAGTATGGGTCAAAAAACTCCCAAATGGATCCCCGGGAAGGTAGGGATAGCTATTTTTGTATAAAAAAGTGCTTCCTCCCAGATTCGAAATTTGTGGCTCGGAACCATCTGTCGTATAAAGAAGTTCCGCCTCAGGATCGGAATGCTGGATTTCCAGATAAAAAGGTTCGGAGTAAAAGCCTCCGAAATGAGAAAAAGTGGGAGCTGCAAGAGTGATTTTAGCTTTAGTCTCAGTTGTTTCCGCCCGCAGGGGCAGAGGGGATAAGCATCCCAACATAATCACTGCAATTAGCGCAAACTGGCTAATACTGCTCAAGACCTTGAATTTCATCACCTTGTCCTTTTATATCCATGTAACTGTGAAATGTGAGCATCATATTTCATTGTATAACTTGTGTAACAAGCAATTTGCATTCCACTATTTTGGCAATAATTTTGTGCGATCCTGCCAAAACTATCTTCGAAACATCATCAAACCAGCGTCATTCTTATGGTCATATTAAGGTAATTTTCAAAACAGGTAATTTTCAAGGTCATTTTCTTTAAGACCATTGAATAATGGGTTGTAGGGCGAAGGCCTACTCCTTTTAGGGTGGCGGGCGGGAATAGATTTACATTCAAAACCTCACAACCAGCATATTTGGAAGTCTGCATTTCGATAAATCGGATGTGCAACGATCTTAGGTTGTTTACCTGTCATATTCATACTGTTGTCTGCAATCAGCAACGGACAGACAACCAGTCTATTTTATAGATGCTTAGCATGCACGGCAGAGCCGTTTCCAGCCCCAGCGTGGGCGTAATAACATAGGCAGGGTGTGCAGCGATAGCGGAACCCCTTTGTCCCGAACCTCAGCACCACACCGAAGCCCCGGAGGTGGCGACATAATCATCTTTGGAACCGCCCCATACTGGGCTGCCGAAATCCGTTCAGCAGAAACGCTGAAGTCGCTTGGCTTTTCTTAGTGAGCCGCGCTCACAGTGGCAAACGGATTGCTACCCCTGGATCCCTTCTTCCAAGGCGTTAATCACTTCTTAATCTACCCTTAATCAAGCGTTAATTATTAACGCTTGATTAAGGGTAGATTAAGAAGTGATTAACGCCCTCAAGCAAGGTGTGATGAAAGACCAAATGGGTTGGCTAATCTGTGGTTATACAGTTTCCACTTTGAAATGACATAATCAAACGGGGCATGGGGCGGAGCCCCATACAATATTGGGTGGTGGGCTGGGCATGGATTATGTCATTTCAAACTAAACACGATATTAATTGGTTAATTGGTTAATGGTT
>JAQUHL010000029.1 GCA_028683635.1 Candidatus Cloacimonadota bacterium | reverse complement strand
AGCAAAAAAAAGTTCAACTTCATGACCTCTGGGAAAAAACCTGTGTAAATGGTTCTTTGCATGAAAGCCTGAACGAACTTCATATCATTCTGCATAACCTCTCAGGAACAGGGACCAGTTTTGGCTTTGCCAGACTCACCAGACAGGCGAGAGTGATAGAACAGCTCATTGATAGTATTCTTAAAAAGGAGATCGAGCTCAACAACGAACAAAAAGATCAAATAAACATTCTGGTTTTCAAGCTCTTGGAAGAACTGGAAAACCCTAAGGAACAGGCAGATGGATTCTTGTCCCAGGTTCGAAAAGGAGATGGAGGAAACCTGATCTTTATCGTTGATGATGATGAATATTTTTCTCAAAAGATCAGCGTTGACCTTGAGGCTGCCGGGTATCATACCATGAGCTTCAGTAAACCGGAAGATATTTTCGATACTCCCAAAAAGCCTTCGGCCATCCTCATGGACATGCTTTTCTCCGGTTGTGAGGATAATGGCGCACATATCATATCCAGATACCACGACAAATTTGATGATGAGCTAAGCATCATCTTTGTCTCTGTTTGTGATGATCTTGATTCCAGATTACAGGCTGTTCGCTGCGGGGCAGATTACTATCTGCAAAAACCGATAAATATGCTTCATCTGCTCCACGTTCTGGATATTTGCGTTCATCCCCGGCGTGATAATCCGCTTACTGTTATGATAGTAGATGACGATGAAATCATACTTTCATATTATAAACTGACGCTCAGTAGTGCGTCTCTGGACGTACATACTGTGACCAAACCTTTGGAATCCCTGAAGACGCTGAAATCAATCGATCCAGACCTGATTATGCTGGATTTGCATATGCCTGAATGCAGTGGACTTGAGCTGGCTCAGATTATCAGACAGGATCTAAATTATCTTAGCGTACCTATTCTCTTCCTTACCTCTGAATCATCAATTGAACAAAAGCATATTGCGATTGACTTTGGTGCCGATGATTACCTTATCAAACCTGTTACCCCTGAATACTTAGTAAAGATGGTGATCTCCAGGGCAAATAGATATCGAAAGTTCAAAGAACTGAGTTATGCTCTTAAAGTAAGCAATAACAGAAACGAATGCATCATTAATACGCTTGCGGATTTGGTATGGTCTGCGGAGGCAAAAACATGGAAACTGGAGTTTATATCGCCATCGGTGGAAGAGATGCTTGGGATCAGTCGCGAGGAAATTCTAAGCGATCCTTACAACTGGCGTAACTTTATCTATATCAATGATGTTGATGGTGTTTGTGCGGAACTGGAGAAGCTTAAAGAATCAGATAGCATTGATCTGCGCTATCGGATACTAAGAAAGGATAATTCCATTCGGTTGGTTTCCGAGAAGATCTATCAAATACTCGATGGCAAAGGGAACCTTATTCGCTTCGATGGAATCATTCATGACATCACCAATCAAGAGGCGGACAAACACAACATTAAACATAAATTATTGGTAGAGAGCGAAATATCCGCTTTCACCAAACACCTTCTGCAATACAACGATGAACAATCTGCCTATGCAAGTCTGCTCAGACTTTTCGAGGCTAAACATATTCAGGTTTTCCATCGCATTCCACCAAACTCCAATCGTCCCGACCTCTATGAAGTTGGTTCAGTTGGAGACCTGGACGAACTTTGCGACCGGGCACTCGTATCTGATAATTTCACAGAATTACTAAGTTCGTTAAGCCAAAAAAAGATTATCCAACACAGATACTTCAATTTTAAACTTCCGGAAACCTTGATAAATACTTCCATCCCGATCTTTCTCGGAGACTTGTTTTGGGGATTTGTGAATCTAATTGGAATACCCTCGGATAAGAGTAACAGCGAAGATGAAGCCATCCTTGCTGCTGTATGCGACATTTTGTCCTATTTTTATGAACGGCAGAAACGCTTGGTGGAACAGGAGATCCAAAATCGATTATTGAAATTGAGCAGTAGTTTATCCGCCAGGTTTTTGACTGATGAAAATCTCAATCTGGTGTTGATTGAGACACGGAGACAGTTAAAACAAGCTGTGGATTACAACTATGTGTTCTTTCTGAAGAAAATTAAGAATACAATCACAAACAACATTGAATACAGAGTTACTTTTGCAAGCTCGACTATAGAAGGTGAGGAAGATGCATTAAGCAGTGTCTTTTATAATGACTTTACCCACTTTTGCTTGGAACACGATCACAGATGGAGCACAAAATTCAACCGCAATGAGTGTGTAGTATTTAGTAGGCAAGATCTTACCCAATATGATCTAAGTGATCAGCTTTCCAAAATTACTCATTTGGTAATGGTGCCAGTAATCTATGATAACGAACTTTGGGGAATCATGACTTTAGTTAGTGAGAATTACCAGCATCATCTCAAACCAGAGCATGTTGCTGTCCTGAGTTCGGTTGGCAATGCGATCGGCGGCGCAATTCTGAGAAGCTATGAACACTTGGCTCTGGTTGAAGCTAAGAACGCCGCACAGAAAGCAAATGTAGCAAAAAGTGCGTTCTTGGCAAACATGAGCCATGAAATCAGAACTCCAATGAATGCCATAATGGGCTTTGCTCAAATGCTCAGGAAAACCAATCTGTCCGATGATCAAAGGGATTTTGCAGATGTTATCATTGATAGTGGCTACAAGCTCTTGTCCATCATCAATGATATTCTGGATCTTTCCAATCTCGAAGTGGGGAAAACTCAATTAGCTCTCAGAGAAGGATCTATAGATCAATTGGTAACCAAGCTTTGGCAACAATATAGACCAATCATTTCAGCCAAGAATATCGAGCCTGAATTGATTCTGGGCCAGTCCATTCCCATCTTGATGATGGATACGGATAAACTAACCAGAGTGCTAAATAGCATATTATCCAATGCAGTCAAGTTTACAGAACAGGGAAAAATCTGCTTTGAAGTATCCTGCCAACATTTGCAAAACCACCGGATCGATCTCACCTTCAGAATTACAGATTCAGGAATCGGAATCAGTGACGATAAGCTGGGTGCGATCTTCAATATCTTTGAACAAGTGGATAATTCCATTACCGGACGTTACGGTGGGATGGGTCTGGGTCTGGGATTAAGCGCCCGGATAGTAAAAATGCTGGGTGGAACGATCGAGGTGGATAGTGCTGTCAACATTGGTACAACTTTCACAATTCGGATACCATTTGAAAAAGCCAAGGCTGATTCGACGCCGATCATGGCAAATAATTATTCTGGAAGACCAGAAATAAAAATCCTGATAGTAGAAGATAACAAGATAAACCGCATGCTGTTACGGAAGTTATTGGAACCTTTGAAATATACTCTCATAACTGCAGAAAACGGTCAGATAGCCATTGATATGCTAAAGGAGTATCCTGACATCAAACTGATTATTATGGACGTTCATATGCCTGTGATGAGTGGATATCTTGCCTCTGAAAAGATCAAGGCAGATTCTAAGACCTCTCATATCCCAATAATTGCCCTGACGGCCTCCGTACTGAAAGAAGATATTGAGCGATGCCGGGAAGCGGGGATGGATGACTTTTTAGAGAAACCGGTTCAAGTATCACGCTTGTTTGGTGTTTTAGAGAAATGGCTTGCTCATAAAGAAAGTTAAAAGTATCATGAAACTTACTAAGCCAAGTACAAGATTTGCTTCGGCACATTAACGAAAAGATTATGTATCAGATGCTTCTGTTTATCTAATTAGAAAGATTGGCTTCGTACTTCATATTCATGTTTGGTAATGAATCTTGAAACTGATAAAAACAAAAAAGGAATGATAATCATGTATCGGAAACTCACCTTAAGTATTTACCTAATCCTGTTATGTTCGGGATTAATCTCCCAAAACGTATCTCCTCTCATCTGGTCTGCAGCTCCGGTAAATCTTCCGGAAGTAAAGCCGGAGATGAAGACAGCAGGATTCTGGATAGCCAAACATCCGGCCCCGGATTCCTTAATAGCTTCTCCTACAGAGATCAACGCAGTCAACGATAGAACTAGCAAGGCAAACACAGGTTTAGTTAATATCCTTGGCTTGGATAGAAATATCAGCGGTACAACGATAGGCAATACCCTATCCAGTCAGATACGATCACTTGTAGGACGTTCTTTGGTAGATTCTGAAGGGAAAAAGCCAGATGCAGCATACTGGCAGAAAGTCCGCACCACCATAGGGTTGGGGTCTTTGCCTGGTAAGATTGAAGTAAGATACGGAGTGTTAGTAAGATTTTCTTCCCAGAGGGTACTTCCTACCGACGATCCACTTTATGAAAAAACCGGAGATGTGGAATTTGACCAATTGCAAAACAGTGGCTACGATTTTGGCACAGCTCATGCCATTTATGCTACATCTACAGATGGTAACTGGTGTTTCGTCCAATCTGAAGCATCTCTTGGGTGGTTCAGAACCATTGATATAGCAATCTGCTCCTACGATGAGTTGAAAGCATATCTCGGTACACGCTCCATGGTTGTAATCACCGAAGCAAAAGCAGATTTTTGGCTGGACCGTGAATTAAAAACCTATGGAGGATTTGCCCGCATGGGAAGCAGTTTTCCTATGGTTATTCCTCCAACCCCATATAAACCTGATAGCGGAACCCTCCCGCCCAAAGAAAGTTATTTCACTGTAAGAATTCCAATGCGTACTAAAAGCGGCACCTGCGCTTTCAATGAAGCGTACATTGCTAAAACCGATGCTTTTTCTGGCTACTTACCATATACGGCGCGAAATGTGCTTACTCAAGCATTTAAGCTTCAAGGACATAGCTATGGTTGGGGAGATGCTAATGGAGATTGGGATTGCTCAGCTTTAATGAAAAGTCTGTTTTCCGTCTTCGGTTTCAAATTCCCTCGGAACGGAGGTGCACAGGAGTATGCAGGAACTAAACTGCATTCATTTAGCAACGCTAATTCTCGGGAAGACCGCAAGAAAATTATCATTGACAAGGCTATCCCCGCTCTAACCATGCTCCGGATGCCGGGTCATATCATGCTCTATCTTGGCGAAGTGGATTCTGAGCCATACGCTTTTCATAGTGTTTGGGGCTATGGAACTCCTGGTAAGAACGAGGAAGATATTCCAATGGTGATAAACAAAGCTGTAGTTACCGATCTCGATCTGGGATCTGGATCAAAAAAAGGATCATGGCTGGCAAGGCTGACATATTTGATCTTTGTAAAGTAACGTTGGGATGTTTTAGGTTGCGAGCTAATTTCTAAGGAACTATATTATGGAATTTAATGACTACAGAAAAGAGAACCAGTCTCTCTGTACGAAAATTGAAGAGATCAGGAGGTTACTTTGACCTCGAAACGAAAACGAACGAATTGGAAGTTTTGGAAAAGCAGCTTCATGATCCCAATTTTTGGCAAGATCAAGCCAAGGCCAGAAGGGTAAACAAAAATATTAGCCTGCTAAGGGATGAAATAGCTCAGATTGACAGGTTAGATCAGCTAAAGGGGGATCTGGAGACCTATCTCCTATTACTGGATGAAGATTTCAGTGAATCGCTATTTCTGGAAGCAGTTGAACACCTTTCCGAGTCTCAGATATATGCGGACAAAGCTGAGATTGAGTGTTTACTTTCTGAGAAATACGATCACAATGATGCAATATTCAGTATTCATGCCGGAGCTGGAGGAACAGAAGCTATGGATTGGGCACAGATGCTTTTACGTATGTACTCCCGCTGGGCAGAGAAGAATAAATTTGGATTTGTGGTTGTAGATATGCTCTATGGGGAAGAGGCTGGAATCAAGAGTGTAACAGTTGAGGTAACAGGCAATTATGCTTTTGGATTACTCAAGGCAGAGATCGGTATCCATCGTTTGGTGAGGATATCTCCCTTCAATGCACAGGGCAAAAGGCAGACTTCTTTTGCTTCAGTCTTTGTATATCCGGAAATTGATGATGCTATCGAAGTAGAAATTGAAGCTAAAGAGCTTAAAATTGATACATATCGCTCTTCTGGAGCTGGCGGTCAACACGTAAACACTACTGATTCAGCGGTAAGGATTACCCATCTCCCCACCAATATCGTTGTTAGCTGTCAGAATGAACGAAGCCAGATCCAGAACAGGGAAAAAGCCATGGCAATGCTCAAATCAAGGCTCTATCAATATTATGAAGAGCAACGAGAAAAAGAGAAGAGGAGTGTTGAATCAACAAAAAGTGATATTGGTTGGGGTAATCAGATCCGTTCATATGTGTTCCAACCCTACCAAATGGTTAAAGATCACCGGACATCCTACGAATGCGGCAACATGGACAAAGTGATGGATGGAGATCTGGATGGTTTTATCTATGCATGGCTGCGGGGAGAAGCACAGAAAAGAGCATAAAGAAATGGATTACAGAGAGCTGATCAAAGAACTCGATCTGACAAAACTTCCCAGACACGTTGGAATCATTATGGATGGCAATGGCAGGTGGGCAAAGCAGCATCATCGTCCCAGACTGTTGGGACACAGAGCAGGAGTTAAGGCCACCCGCTTGGCAGTCGAACTTGCCGATGAAGTGAATATCCAAGTTTTGACTATGTTTGCATTTTCTACAGAGAACTGGTCTCGTCCACAATCAGAAATCGATGGATTAATGAAGCTCCTAAGGGAATTCATGCACAAAGAAGTAATCGAACTGAACCGAAAAAACGTTCACCTGTCGATCTTGGGAAGTCCTGATAAAGTTAATCCAAAGCTGTGGAAGGAGATTTATGAAACAGCTGCCATCACAAGCCGGAACACAGGATTGAAGTTTAACATAGCCTTCAATTATGGCAGCAGGCAAGAGATCGTGGAAGGAATAAAAGCACTATACAAAGCTGCTTCTGTCGATCGTTCACTCATTCAAAATCTGAGCCCGGAAAAGTTTTCTGATTACCTTTATACAACAGGCCTACCGGATCCTGATCTGATCATTCGTACAAGTGGCGAAAGCAGACTATCAAACTTTATGATGTGGCAGGCTGCCTATGCTGAGATAATCATATCCCCTGTACTCTGGCCAGATTTTAGCAAATTTGAGTTTGTTAAAGTTTTGCTTGAATATCAGAAGCGCAATCGCAGGTTTGGAGGAATTTAGAAGTGTCTGAATTGATGAAAAGGATTCTGGTAGCTGTAATCTTTGTTCCCGTATTGTTGTTTCTAATTTATTATGGTGGATTGAGTTTGATTGCTTTGTTTTTTGTTTTCTCAATCCTGGGATACTACGAATACTTGGCAATGTTAAGGAATGCAAAGCAGAAAATCAGCTATTGGTGGCTGGTGCTGGGTGCAGGTGTATATTTCTCCTTTGTTTTTACCCGGGGCTTTGATATTGCACTTGTATGGGCAGTGTTCTCCATTCTATTGTTAAGCTCACTATTCAAATGGTCAAACCAGGCATCTTTTCTGGGGCTGATCTTCAACCTGTTTGGATTGCTTTATACAAGCGTGCTTCCAGCTCTGATTGTAAGGATTAGTATAGATTGGAAAGATAAGAAAATTTTACTTGCCTTAATCTTAATGATTTGGTTTGTGGACTCAGTTGCTTATTTTGTTGGTATGCGGTTCGGTAAACATCGAAATGTTACAGGCATAAGCCCCAAGAAATCTCTTGAAGGGTTTTTAGCCGGCTGTGTATCGCCAATTATAATATTGACTGTGTACCACTTTCTTGAATATCGGCCAATATCAATGTTGGAGCTTGGCATTGTTTCCGTTGCTGCTGGATTTTTCGGTCAACTTGGTGATCTTGGTGAATCTATGCTGAAAAGATATTGTAACGTAAAAGATAGTTCGAACTTCATCCCCGGTCATGGGGGTGTATTGGATAGGATGGATAGCATATTGCTTTCTGGTTCTTATTTATACGTAGTATTAGTTTTTCTGAATAAGTGAGGTAACAAACATGAAACACATGATCCTAATCTTCACAATGCTAAGCATTGTGTTCGTTGCTTATGCACAAGCTACAGACCTGTTCTTCTCAGAATACCTCGAGGGTTCATCCAACAACAAAGCTCTTGAGTTATTCAACGGAACCGGATCGAGCGTTGATCTTTCCCAATATAAGGTTCGGCTTGCTTCCAATGGTGGAACCTGGTCGAGTACAAATTCAATTATTCTTACGGGTTCACTTGCCAACGGAGATACATATGTGATTGCCAATGCCCAGGCAAACGCTGCAATACTTGCTGTTGCGGATATCACGCACACAGTTACCTATTATAATGGTAATGATGCTCTGGGGCTGTTCAAGATTGTCGGTGGAGAGGATGTTTTAATTGATATGATTGGCGTTTATGAACAAGATCCCGGAACAGCCTGGCCAGTAGCCGGAGTGGATGGTGCTACCCTGAACCATACTCTGATAAGAAAACCAGATGTGGTTTCTGGAAATCTGGATTTCATCGCAGGGGCGGGCACCAATCAAGATGATTCGGAATGGATCGTACACCCCCAGGATTACATGTCCGACATCGGAATGCACACCTTCAATCCTGGTGGACAAGGCACTGCCACACCAGTCTTTGATCCTCCTGCCGGGGTTTATTCACAACCCGTTTCTGTGACCATTACTTCAACTACCGAAGGAGCACAGATCTATTACACAACCGATGGAAGTAATCCCAGCCAATCATCCACGTTATACACAACCCCCATTCAGATCTCCACAAACACAACCCTGAAAGCGATTGCCTATGCCACTGGTCTTGATCCCAGCTATATTGCCACAGCTTCTTATATGTTTCCTGTGGTAGTAAGCAATCTTGCTCAGTTAAGAGAGCAACCCGCCGATGGCGCTACTATCTACTATGTTAGTGGAGAAGTGATACTAACTTTCAAACAAACCTTTAGAAACCAGAAATACGTGCAGGATGATTCTGCAGCGATCCTAATAGATGATCCATCCGGGATGATCACATCAAACTACAATGTCTATGATGGCTTCACCGGACTTATCGGAACCATTGCTCCCTTCAACACTATGCTACAGCTTACTCCTACCGGGAATCCTGGTCCGGCTACTTCCACTGGAAACGGCATCCAGGTTCCGGTTGTCACAATCCAACATCTCAATGATAATTTCGATTATTATCAGGCACGAGTAGTAAAACTTAACAATGTGCAATTTGTAGGTGCTTCAGGAAATTTCGCCAATGGACAGAATTATACCATTCAAGATCCGACCGGTTCAATTATGCTACGCACCAGATTCTACGATGTTGATTACATTGGAACTCCAATTCCTACCGCTGCCTTTGGTGTGAGAGTTATCTGTTACGCAAATTTCTTTAACCAACTTCCAGAATATCAGGTTGTCCCAAGATTCCTGAGTGATTTCGGCAATGTTGCCAATGAAGACGAACTGGCAAACCCTGAAGTATCACATTTGATAGGAAATTATCCCAATCCCTTCAATCCCAGTACCACAATCAAATATTCGGTTATCGATAATACTCCCGTTCAGATTCTGATTTATAACCAGAAAGGACAATTGGTGAGAACTCTTAATCAGGGCAATCCTGGTAAGGGAACTCATGAAACAACCTGGAACGGTGTGGATGATAACGGTGTCAGCGTTAGCAGTGGTATCTATTACTTCCGTCTGAGATCTGGGAAAATCTCGAACACCAAGAAAATGATTCTTTTAAAATAATTGAAGTATCATCTATATTGTTTAATAACGATATGTATCTTCTCCACGTTGGAACTGGTCGGGAAAAAAATCGGTGGGGAGGTTTCTCCCTACGCCGTGACAGCCTGGCGCTTTCTGATTGGTGGATTGGTGCTTTTACCATTCGCTATCAGGCAGTATAGTGTAAACAAGATTGTTCTAAACAGCAGCAGCATACTAAGCATAGGCTTTTTGGGAGTCCTCAATGTCTGTGCCAGTATGCTGCTGCTTCAATTATCCATATTTTACGGTAAGGCTTCTTTAACCGCAATTTTGGTGAGCATCAATCCTTTGTTCGTCAACGTCTTTGCCATGATTCTCCTAAAAGAACGCATGAGTATATCTCAAGTAATCGGCTTGATAATCGGGCTTACCGGGATACTTTTAATAATTTCCGCTGAAGCGGATTACTCCTCTACTGCATATAAAAATCTGCATCTGGGGGTAGTATTTGCTGTTCTGACTGCTATCACCTTTGCTTTATATACAGTGCTTGCAAAGAAGAACGTTATGACCTACGGTAACATGGTAACAAACAGCTTTTCCTTTTTAATCGGCTCAACAATCCTGTTCATTATCTCATTAACCAAAGGAATAGATCTGCTTTTCATTCCCAGTTTCAAAAACATAGCAGGAGTTATGTATCTTGGGATCGTCGTTACTGGTATTGCCTATCTTCTATATTTCGAGGGGATGAGAGTTCTGACAGCAGGGAGAGCTTCGATCTATTTCTTTCTTAAACCTGTAATAGCATCCCTACTGGCATATCTATTCCTGGCGGAGAAACTTACGCTATTGCAGATGGCTGGAATAGGTTTTGTAATCATAAGCCTGGCCAGGGAGCGGTTGTTTGCCATAATTAAAAATGCAAAGAGATTCTGAGCACAAATGAGTAAGATCAATCTCAAAAAAAACATCGCCCTGAGTAGCCTTAGTAAAGTTCTGACCATTCTGGCTTCTTTTATTGTAAACTGGTTTCTATCCAGATACTTAGGGCCTGAACTCAGGGGCAAGTATGTATATCTGTTCACCTTAAACTCCATTATCTGGATGTTTCTGGAACTTGGTGTTTCAAAGTCGTTCCCATACCTTCTGCAAAGCAGAAAGGAAGATCCTCGCAAGCTATATACATTTTCTCTGTTTACGATGATTATTGTCGGAGTGCTCGTTACTCTGCTCTTTACTTTATTCCGGCCCCTCATCCTGGATGTTACGAACCACGAATACCCCTTTTATATCCTTCTCATACTCGGTTATTACATAGTAGTGTATCAGTTTTATTCTAGAACCCAGGCAATCCAACTGGGAATGGACTTTATAAACGACTATTCGCTACTTGCTTTACTGCCGGCTTTAATCTTTATGTTGGCTTTGATTCCCTCATTTTGGTTCTTCCCACTACATTCCAGGATGGAATATTCTTTCCTGCTGAATGTGAGTGTTTTTACTCTTGTCCTTTTCGGCTTTCAATATCGGCTAAACAGAAAACTGAAGCTCAGGATAAGATGGGATAAATTGGTGGTCAGAAGCTCTTACGCTCTGGGATTCAAAGCCTTTCTA
>JAQUHL010000028.1 GCA_028683635.1 Candidatus Cloacimonadota bacterium | reverse complement strand
CAGAAATAGACGCCACTGCCCACAGCTTTGCCACTGGCATCATCCCCGTTCCACCAGAAACATTGGACTCACATTGAATGACATAATCCAAGCCCAACCCACCACCAATAAAAGAGAGTGGCACTGCCCCACACACCGCCCTATTATGTTATATCAATGTTACTCAAGCCGTGAATACGTGGCTATGCCTCAATCCCTTCGATGATGATGTGCAGAACCAGGGTGTGGATTTCCTGAATTCGGTCTGTGGTTTCGGCCTTTACGATCAATTCAAAATCACAGGCGTCCTTTAGTTTTCCTCCGTCCTTACCCAGCAGGGCGATTGTGAAGCAACCGAGCTTTTGAGCTCTTTCCAGAGCCCGGATCACATTTGGAGAATTGCCACTGGTGGAGATCCCGATCACCACATCATTGGGCTGGGCATAGGCTTCCACTCCCCGGGCAAAGACCTCGTCAAAACCGTAATCGTTTGCCACACAGGTAAGGTGGGAGGGATCGCTGATGGCAATCGCCGGATAGGGCGCTCGTTCTTTCCGGAAGCGGCCTGTAAGCTCTTCGGCGAAGTGCATGGCATCACACATGCTGCCCCCATTGCCGAAGATGATCACTTTGTTTTTGCTGATGAGAGCGGATTTGATCAGCTCGGTAATGTCGCTGATGGTCTGGATATTGGTTTTATCTTCAATAAAATCAGCCAGGGTGTTTTGGGCTTTTGAGAGTGAACTATTTATCAGTTGAGTCATGCTCATCTTCCTCTTAGAGGTTTTCCTTCACTTTGATCTTGGTCTTGAGTTCGTGTTCTTCGATTTCTTCAAATTCCCTTAAGGTTTCATTGATGAGTTTGACTCTTTCTTTATAAGGCACGAATGCACTTTTGAAGCCGTTCAGGATCACATATTTGATCGTGGCATAATCCAGGCCCAGCAGTTCGATGGCCAGCATGTATTCGTCGGTGAGGGTGGTGCTGGAAATGGTTCTGTTGTCCGTATTCAGGGTTACCCGCAGGCCATAGTCGATATAGAAATCGATGGGATGGGACTCAATATTGGGGACTGCCTTGGTGTGGAAATTGCTCTTGAGGCATATTTCCAGGGGGATGCGATGGTCGTTTACATAGTTCAGCAGGTCACCATCCTCCACCAGTCTGGTGCCATGGCCGATCCTGTGGGTACCGCAATAGTGGAGGGCTTGATGAATGCTTTCCGGCCCGTATGCTTCCCCGGCATGGATGGTGATATTGAGGTTATTTTTCAGAGCAAGATCGAAGGCATCCTTATGGTCTTTGGCGGGGTGGTTATATTCACCGCCAGCCAGGTCAAAGCCGATGACGCCTTTGTTTTTGAAGGCGATGGCGAGTTCTGCCAGCTTGGTCGAGGTGGCAGGATCCATGTTTCTGATTCCACAGATGATCACTCCGGTTTTGATCTTAAAATCCTTCTCCGCTTTTTTCAGGCCTTCGATTACTGCCTCGGAGATCTGAGTAAGCTTGAGCCCGCCATGTGTATGCAGGATAGGAGAATATCTCACTTCCATATAGCGGATGTTTTCCGCTGCAGCATCTTCAGCAAGTTCATAGGCAGCCCGGCGTAGTCCTTCTTTGGTTTGAAGAACCAGGTTCACGATGTGGAACCCGCGCAGATAGTCGTCCAGGCTTTCGCATTTTTCGTCGCAGCAAATGATCCTGGAAAGCTCATCCGGATCGGAAGCGGGCAGCTTGATATCGTGCTTTTGGGCAAGATCGATGATGGTGGAGACCCGCACGGAGCCATCCAGATGGACGTGCAGATCAGTCTTGGGGAGCTTGTGAATCAGCTCACGGCTAATTTTTATCTTCATAATGTCTTTCCTTAAGTTTTATCATACATGCATTGCAATGACACAATCCCAGCCCAACCCACGGCCCATGATTGTATGGGGCTTGAGCCCCATGCCCAGTTGAGTTGTGTCATCTCAATGTGAATGCTGTATTACACTTGCATGACAGGATCAGAGAAGGCAGAATCCTGTCAAACTAAAAAGCTCAGTCCTTCAGGTTGCCGAGTTTTCTGGTCTTTAGCAGGATAAAAGCTCCCAATAGGGCAGGGATCAGATCGTGAAAGAGGAAAAGGCTGAGGGTGGCTGAAATCGCCTGTTCCGCACTCAGCCCCAGCGGTTCGAGAAAATACACGGCAAAGCTCTCGCGCAGCCCCAAACCTGAGATGGTGATGGGAATGGTATTGGCAAAGAGAGTAAGGGAAAGTCTTTGGGCTGTCTTGAAAAATGAAAGAGGCATGAACTGGCGCAAAAGCAACCAAAGCTGTAGCAGCGTGGTACAGAAATAGAGCATCTGAAACGTTATGATGCGGGGGGATTTGATGCCATAGCTGATCTTCAGTTCCCGGGTTTGTTTAAAAGCTCCCAGCAGGAAGTAAACTGCGATGGGAAAGATCGAGCAGCCTGCCACAAAGGCAATCCTCAGCCAGAGGGGCAGGGATGTAAGGCATAGCAGGGCTGCCCAGCCGGAGAAGAACCAGGTCGTCCAAGTCATGAAAAACTTCTCGGAGGACACTGCGATCACGGATGCCCAGCGGCTGGTGTTTTGCACATAGAACATCTTCCCATAAGTCGCCGTCCCGCCTGGTATCAGAAAGCGCAGGGCATTGCCGATCAGATATGAGGAGAGGATTTCCCTGCGGTTGTTCACATAGCGGGGATTCAGTTCCAGGGATAAGCGCCAGTTTCGATATTGGGTATAGTGTTTGAAGATAGTGGTAAGCAGCATCATCAGCACCAGTTGCCAGGGCAGATGCAAGATCGAATATAGCACATCCCGAAGCTCGAATTTGCTGAACACTATCCAGAGGATGGTAGCTGTAACCGCAGCTTTGAGCAAATAGATAAGTACTTTGCCTGCTTTATTTTGCATGCTCTTTGAAATGGATATACCGCTTATTTGGGTGCAACCTTGCGTTTGGTGGGAATGCGGAGCTGCTTCATTTTCCTGAAGAGATTGGTTCGATCGATCCCCAGGACGGAGGCTGTATCCACCACATTCCAGTTGTGAATGGCAAGTTGCTGAGTGATGTATTCTTTTCCGAAGCGTTTGAGAGCAGTTTTGAGGGTGAAATCATCGGCTTCGGATTTGAGCCGGAAGATATCAAAATCCTCTTCCCGCAGATAGTTTCCGCTGCTCAGTTCCACAGCCCTTAGGAGGGTGTTTTCCAGCTCGCGGATGTTACCCGGCCAATCGTAATCCACCAGTTTCTGTAGCAGTTCATTGGTTACGATTTTGGGATCTTGCTGGCGGATTTGGGCGAACTGGTTCAAAAAGTGTTCCACAAGCAGGGGGATATCTTCCTTCCTCTGTTTCAGAGGCGGCAATTCGATATTGAGGATGTTCAGCCGTTGGAATAGATCCTGGCGGAATTCACCTTTGGATACCATTTCCGGGAGGTTCTTGTTCGAAGCCGCCAGAACGCGGACGTCGAAGTGGGAGACCTTGGTGGAGCCGACCTTCCTGAACTGTCTGTCCTGCAATACCCTCAGTAGTTTGGCCTGTTGCTCGATGCTGAGTTCTTCCACTTCATCCATCATCAGAGTGCCACCCGCGGCCTGTTCGAAGAACCCAATGTGTTCAGTGACCGCACCCGTGAACGAACCCTTGGCATGGCCAAACATTTCGCTTTCAAAGAGGGAAGCGGGAATGGCGGCACAGTTGAACGGGATAAAGCTTCTTCCGGAACGTGGTCCCAGCAGATGAATCGCCCTGGCCACGAGTTCCTTGCCTGTGCCTGTATCTCCGGTGATCAGCACATTGGCATCCGAGGAGGCAAATTTGATGATGCGTTCATAGATGTTTTTCATCACTTCGCTTTCACCAATGATGTGAGATTTGGTGCGGACAAGCTCGTATTCGAGGAATTTTTTGGAAAGAGCTTTGTCGATGGTGAGGAGCAAAAGGTCGTTGTCTATGGGCTTTTCCAGGAAGTGGTAAGCACCCATTTTCACTGCTTCGATGGCGCTTTTCACACTCACATTGGCACTCATCATGACCACAGACACATAGGGCTTTTCCTTCAGAGTCCATTTAAGTAGTTCCATCCCATCCGATTCCCGGGGAAGATGCAAATCCAGAAGACAAATATCGATGGGATGTTGTTGCAGCTTGCGGGCGGCTTCTTTGTTGTCATAAGCCACCAACACCTTGAATCCATTTTGTTCCAGGACTATCGACAGCATCCGGCAGGTTACATGGGAGTCATCCACACACAAAACAGTTCTGCCCTTCATCTCATCCCCGCTTTCCCGCTGGATGTTTTCTCTCTCAAAACATCAACAATGGGCATATCACAATCAAACATAATACCTCACAAAACCTGTTAGTTACAATACAAAAGCTGTTACAGCCAAGGTGGATGCAGCTTGCTGTATGGCCTGCATCTGTCAAGAATTATTATCAACAAACAGGGCTTTATTGTTGTACTATTTACGACAAGGCTGATTGATTCAGGGCTCAAGGCTGGGTCTTCTGTGCAAATCAGTTTCCAGGTTGAAATGACATATCTTTGTCTGGGTATGGGGCTTAATCCACATACCTAAGCTCCAGGTGCAGACTATGGATAGAGTACTTAAATGGGGAAGAATTCTTTGATGATATCCTTGCGATTGATCGAGATCAGAGCTTCCAGAATATACTTTTTATACTCCGGATCGTACCAGAAGACAAAGGCTTTCTGCAATCTTATCTGGCGTCCTTTGGGGATTTCAATCGGTTTTCCGCTCTCGAAATCCAAGCCCGTATAGTACATGCAAGTGCTGATTGTCATGGGTGTGGGGGTGAATTCCTGCACCTGAGTGAGGCGGATATTCTTCCTTTTGAGCTCCAGCCCCAGGCTGATTGCATCCTGTAGACTGGTGCCAGGATGTCCGATGATGATATAGGGGATGATCTCCCGCTTGAGGCTTTTGGCCTTACAGACAGCATAGAAGCGATCGCAGAAACTATTGTAGAGCTCAATCTCCGGTTTGCCCATCAGCTTGAGAACTTTGTTTTGAAAATGCTCGGGTGCCAGCTTGAGTCTGCCGCTGACATATTCCGAAGCAAGAGTTTCGATATAGCTATCATCGCTTAGGGCAAGATCGTGCCGAATGCCTGAAGAAACAAAGATTCTCTTCACTCCGGGAAGAGATTGGGCCCGGGATAGCAGCTTTAGTTGTTGTTTCTGTCCGGATCTGAGGTTGGAACAGATTCCTGGGAAGAGGCAGGAAAGCCTTTTGCAGCTTTCCGGGAAGCCCAGGGCACACTCGGAAAGATACATATTGGCAGTGGGGCCACCCACATCGCTGATAATGCCATTGAAATCTTTCATTTTAGCGAGCTGCGAGATCTCACTGAGGATTGAACTCTCGCTGCGGGACTGGATTCTGCGCCCCTGATGCACTCCAATAGCACAGAAATTACAGCCTCCAAAACATCCCCGGTGGGATGTAATGGATTCCCTGATCTGCACGAAGGCAGGGATGTTTTTCCCTTGATAAAGAGGATGGGGTTTGCGCACAAAGGGCAGAGCGTAGATGGCATCGAGCTCTTCGCTGCTGAGTGCTGCCTGAGGAGGATTGTGGCGGATCAAACGTCCTCCACAGTTCTGATACAGTACCCGGTTTTGGTGATTGGAGATAAAGAGCCTGGTCATCTTAAGAAATGTAGCCTTGTCCTTACAGGCATTGCTATCCGGAAGGAACAGGGGATCGGGGGTGGAGGGTTCCTTAACCATACAGACTGTTCCGGGGATATCGCTAAGCTCTTGAATGATAAGCCCGGAATCCAGATCCCTGGCGATCTGGACAATTGCTTTTTCCGCCATGCCATATACCAGAATATCCGCCTTCGCATCCGGAAGAATGCTGTTCCTGATCTTATCGCTCCAGAAATCATAATGCGCTATCCTGCGCAGGGATGCCTCGATGCCGCCGATGACTATCGGGATATTTTTGCCTGCCTGACGGATCAGGTTACAATAGATCAGAGTGGCTCTATCCGGTCTTAACCCGCTTTTTCCTTCAGGGGAATAGGCATCATCGTGGCGAAGTTTCTTCTGGGCGGTGTAGTGGTTGACCATGGAATCCATGTTTCCGGCCGATACTCCAAAAAACAACCGCGGTATCCCCAAAGCCAGCACGGATCCGGGATCCTTCCAATCCGGCTGCGCAATGATGCCCACTCTAAAACCCGCTGCTTCCAGGACTCTGCCGATCAGAGCAGTTCCAAAGCTGGGATGGTCTATATAGGCATCTCCACTGATCAGGACGATGTCTGGCCTCTCCCACTTCAAGCTGTCAAGCCCGGCTTTAGTCATGGGGAGGAAGTGTTTTGCTTCAGATTGCCGTGTGGCCTGGTTCACCTTATGTTCCCAGAAGAAAAGAAGGGCAGAGCCTCATGGCTTCTGCCCAAAAGGAATTGTGTGCCTTGTGTTTACTGATTGACACGGATGATGTTAATTGCCTGAATCCCCTTGTCGGTTTCCATCAGGTCGAAAGTTACCAGTTCATCTTGTTCCAGGACTTTAAGCTCTCTGGGAGAATTGGTTACGATGGATTTCCAGTGCACGAAGTACTCAGTGCTGTCATCCGTGATGATAAATCCATAACCTTTATTCTTGTTAAACCACTTAACTTTTCCTTTCATAAGTACCTCACAGTTTTTATTCTAAGCCAAGAATAATATAAGCGGTTTTCCGTCAACAAGAAACTATAACTTTGAAATATTGAATCTTCTTTTACTGCATTACAGTGCCTGAGAGAGCCACATCCAGCCCTTTGACTATTCCAATATCAGCCACAGATCATCAGGGAATAAGGATCCGATATTTGCGAAATCAGGCTCCAGGATTTCCGGCGGAAGCTTCTTGAAAGTTGCCAGAGAATTGTTCGGAGTACCAAAGCTTTCCCAACCCAGCGCTTCACCCAGTTCCAGCAATCTGGGATACTGATCCGCCTGCAGCAGGGCATAGGGACCAGCCTGCAGATAAACAATCTCCCTGGGAAGCAAAGACGATGAAAGATCCGGGAGCTCAAGCTCTGCCAAAGCTTCTGAGTTCACGACCAGGCTGGCATTCTTCAGGGTTTTGTCATATTCCAGGCGTAACTTTCTCAGTTTCTTATCCAGGATTATCAGGCTGCCCTCACTGCTATGGAATTCCTGGTTCATGAGCTTGAGACAATTTATCGAACCATTGGCATCTGGCAATATCTTCTCCTCAAGATACGCCGCCAGGGATTTGACAATTCTGATCTGATGCGGTGCCGGAGCTGGTTCATAACCCACAAGCTGAATTTTGGCCAGGGCCCGCACCCAAAAGCGATCTCTGAGCTCAGGAAAGACCAATCTCAGCTCATCCAGGGCAAAGATCAGATCGTTTTGAGAAAAAGCAAGCCAAACCGGCATAGATTCCAGTTCTGCCCGGTGCATGGAAATTTCATAGCCGTCAATGCTAACAAAGGTAATGCTGTGCCAGCCAATTAAGTCCAATTCATTCAGCCACGGCAGCAGCTTTATCCCTTTCCAATGATTTGTAACCTGGCTTGTCCCGCGCTGGACGTTGGTAATGAAAGCCTCTTGGGGAAGCGCTTCCAGCTCTTTCTGGTTATAGATCCGGATGTTCCCCTGTGGATCGCAGATTTCGAGACTGCTCAGACAGGAAACAAGCCAGATCAGCATTATGGATAGCACCATCTGCTTCATATATGTACTCCCTGATATTTTTGTCCATTTTTGCACACCATTATCCTTTGTGCAGCACCATGTTTACTGTAGCAGCCTGCTTGACTGTGAAAATGAGGCTCCCAAATATGATTTGCCTTATGATCGGGTTTGTAGCGACACTGAGCCATGAGCCTTCCCTATTAGTATCTTCTTGGGAACCAGGGTGCTGAAAGCATCAAAGCTGTCAAGCCTTCAACCATCGAGGGCAAGATCTGGGTGCCTGATTTTCATGGATTTCCTGGTTGTGAGAAATGCCGGCAGCAGCGAGGTTACTACGTCCCTCCTATGTCCTTTAAGGTCGATTATGCCCAATGGACTCTGTCTCCACTCTTTAAAAACGCCGAAAACGTCATCCCCACTCGTTCCACAGCGTTAATCACTTCTTAATCTACCCTTAATCAAGCGTTAATAATTAACGCTTGATTAAGGGTAGATTAAGAAGTGATTAACGCCTTCGAAGGGGCATGACAGGTGAAAGCCCAGCGGCAAACAGATCACAGGCAGGGTGCGAGGCGAAGCCAGAGCCCCTGTAAACGGAAGTAGAAAAAATTAGCCCTTTGTGGTGACGAGGACTTCACCACCCCAATTTGGGCTGTCGACCTCCCGGTCGACAGAAGCAACGGTTTGCCTGTTCAGAAAGCATTACCTGTTCAAAAAGCATATAGCCTTTGTGGTGACGAGGACGTCACCACCCCTATTTGGGCTGTCGAGCTCCGGTCGACAGAGGCAACGGTTTGCTTGTTCAAAAAGCATATAGCCTTTGTGGTGACGAGGACGTCACCACCCCTATTTGGGCTGTCGAGCTCCGGTCGACAGAGGTGACGGAGTTGCCTGTTCGGAACGCATATATCCTTTGTGGCGACGAGGACGTCCCCACCCCTATTGGGCAAAATATGCCTCAAAACCAGCATATTTGGAAGTCTGTATTTCGATAAATCGGGATGTGCAAGGGTCCTAAAGAATAATATACAACAAAATCAATGCTATTGGAAGCAGTGCGGTAATTTATTATGAGGGATGGAGTTTAGTTTTCCAGGTAGCCTGGCAGCCATTCCCGGAAGCGTTGGATTTCCATCTTCATTTTGTTGTACAGATGGCGAAGTTCATCCTTTTTCCCGAGTTTTGCTGCATCGTTGAATTCAGTGGCAGTGCGATAAATCCCCTCGAGAGCGAGGTTTCCCGCTACTCCCTTGACGGAGTGGGAAAGATGTTCGATTTCGGTAATGTCGTTTATCCTGAAGGCTTCTTCAAAAGGTTCATCTTCAATTTCACGCATTTTATTGAAATCAACCAGGAGTTCTTTGAGCAGGTCTTTATCATAGACCCTGTTAATAGCTTCATTTTCGTCGATAATGCGATGTTCCATGGTTTTCTCCGGTATCTTTTCCTTGGCAGGAGTTTGGGTAGTTGTGGTTACGGTGGTCGGGACCCAACGGGCAATAGCTTCTGAAATGCTACTGAATGTGACTGGTTTGGGGATAAAATCGTTCATCCCGGATTGGATGCATTCATCCTTATCTTTTTGCATGGCATTGGCAGTCATGGCAATAATCGGGGTCTGATAACCTCGTTTGCGGAGTTCTTTGGTGGCATCATGGCCGTTCATAACGGGCATTTGGATGTCCATGAAGATGATGTCGTATTGTTTCTTTTCGGTGATTTGTAAGGCTTCTTCCCCATTACCTGCGATGTCTATCTTCAGTTTCATGGATTCAAAGATTTTGGTGCAGACTTTTTGGTTAATGAGGTTATCTTCCACGAGGAGAATGCGTATGGCTTTGTTTACTGCTTCCTGGGAAATGATTTCACTGAGGTTTTTATTTTGCCGGCGTTCAAAGCATTGGCGGATCATTTTATCCAGAATTTCCAGGAATAGAGCTTGTTTCAGGGGCAGAAGCATGTGGTTGTGTATGCTGTAATCCTGAAGACTGGGGATGAGGTTGCGGTGAGCTTCATCCAGGACAGCTATGAAACAAAGCTCATATTTTTCATAGATTTCCTTCAGCATACTTTTTAGCCGGGGTTCGAGCAAAGCGCCTTCGATCAGGATAATGGACTGGCTCATACCCAGTTCGCTCGTGGCAGCAAACAGTTCTTCAGGGTGAGAGAATTTTCGGAAGAAGATGTGGTTCAAGCGCTCGATTTCATCGAGGCTATCTCCCAAGGTGCTGGGATTGACCAGAGCCAGATAGTTGAGATCGCAGAGATAGACCTTCTTCTCCGGGGTTAGTTCCAGGCAATATCGCGTACATGTTTTGAGCGGAATTTCGAAATGGAAAACAGAGCCAGGTCCACCCACGCCGGGATCTTTTGCCTGGTTGGGACTGGTGGCATGGATATTGCCACCCATCAATTCCACCAGTTTTCTGGATATCGTGGTTCCCAGACCGGTACCGCCAAATTCGCGGGTGGTGGTGTTATCCGCCTGGGTAAAGGAATCGAAGATCTTGTCCAGGCTCGCGGGAGGAATGCCAATGCCGGTATCCGAGATGTCGAAGCTGAGACGATGCACTCCGGCATCTATCTTTTGCGAGCTATAGCCCAGGATCACTTCTCCCTGATGGGTAAATTTGATGGCATTGTTGATCAGGTTGTTGAGGATCTGGCGGATTTTGGAATCATCTCCATAAAAGAGGTCTTCCGTGCTCTCGGCAATCTGCAATTTGAGCGCCAGATTCTTTTGGTCTGCATCGATACTGTACTGCCGGACCACGGAATCCAAAAGGGAACGCATGGAGAAGGAGCGTTCTACCAGTTCATATTTGCCAGCTTCGATCTTGGAAAAATCGAGAATGTCATTGATAATATGCAGAAGGGAAGCACCAGAGTTTTGGATAATCTTGACGATGTCTTTGTTCTGCGAATCGAGATCGGAACCCAGGAGAATCTCGGTGGTACCGATAATGCCGTTCATAGGGGTGCGAATCTCATGGGACATCTTGGCAAGGAAATCCGATTTTGCCTGGCTGGCAGCTTCTGCAGCTTCCTTGGCTTTTTCCAGCTCGGCAGTACGCTCCCTCACCTTGTCTTCAAGTTCATTTTGGTGGCGTTGGATGGTTTCCCGATCCCGGTTTATGGTGCTGAGCATGGAGTTGATAGCGTAGCCCAAGGTGACGAGTTCGTTGCTGCTGTTATACTCAAACCTGGCTTCGTAGTTACCTTTTTCCACTTCCTTTACGAGCGAAAGCAAGCGATTGATAGGCTGGGAGATGGACCACATAATAAAGAACAGGGTGGCATTGGAAAAGAGGAAAGCCAGCAAAATGAAGATAAGCTGGTTTTGCTGTTCGTTACTACGGACTGTGGCATTGTCGCGGGCTTTATTGGAATATTCGAGGCGAACATCTTCCGCCAGGTTGGAAAGGATTTCATCGAGTTCCATGGTGGCAGTGTTGAAGAAGGCAATGGAATTTTCCAGAGCTTTCTGGTGAGTTCCCATGCTCTCGAGATTAATGGAATATTCGTCGATCCGATCGATCAGAAGCTGATTCCTCAGGGCAAAACGGCGAAGATTGTTGCGGGCGAAGAGCCAGCTTCCATAGTTTGAGGGACTTGGGTTTGAGAGATATTGATACTGGCTTTCCTGC
>JAQUHL010000314.1 GCA_028683635.1 Candidatus Cloacimonadota bacterium | reverse complement strand
AACCCATATATTACAGGGTGTAAAGGCATCCAAAAGCAGTTGATGTTATTTTGCCATGAGCATTTTCCGGACAAGTCTCTGACTATTGGTTTTGAGCTGGTAGAAATAAATACCGCTGGGGGCAGGATTTCCTGCGTTATCCGTTCCATCCCAGTAAAGTCTGTGGGATCCTGCTTCCAAAATTCCCTTACCAAGAGTGGTAACTTTCTGGCCTCGCAGGTTATAGATGGTTAGTTCAGTTTCTGATCTTTGGGGCAGGACAAACTCGATGGTGGTGTTTGGATTGAAGGGATTGGGATAGTTCTTGAGAATGAACTGCGGGCAGGGGAGGAGAGGATCTTCCTGCGCCATGCCGGGAGTCTGGAGCAGGACTTCGATGGCTGCAGAGCCTTGGATACCTCTTCCCAGAGCGTCAGTCCAGGGGCGGTTGGGCTCGGTTAGCCAGCTATGTCCGCAGGGGGCATTGAGGTCAAAAACAATGTTTTGATACTCAAAAAGATCAAGAACGATGGCTATTTTCCCCTGGAGGATGATTTCTTCAAAGATTTCATATTCAAACCATTGATCGAGTTCTGAAATGATGTTTCCGCCATCATAGAGGATTTCATCCGTGATGGCAGAGTCCCCGAAGCGGACAATTTTCAGGTTTATCTCCCCCGGCACGGAAGGATCGCCCCAGGGATCGTCTTTCAGATACCATCTCAGCTTCTTAAGTTCATATTCTTCCGCTCCCAGATCAAGTTCCAAAGCTACCTGGATGGGAACTGCCCCGCGCCCGTAGCTATCGTACCAGGGATTGTGACTCAGCCAGGAAAACCAGTTCTGCTGAAGGGGATCGAAAATTCTGATTCTGGATCGTTCAGCAGTGGAAAGGCCATTGGCAGCATGAGCGACGGATATGATCTCATAATGCCCCGGAAGCAATTGACCGGAATTGATCAGCGTGCCATATGGCGGGGTGGGATCCGAGGCGAGCAATTGATCGTCAAGAAAGAAATCGACACTTGTTATGGTGCTGTTGTTGACAGTCATTGCTGCCCTGACTTCGATATCGCCGGTTGAGAAGAAAGACCAATCAGGCGGGTAGATTTCGCTAAACACTGGGGGAAAATCCATATCGCTGCTGCCCAGGCTGAAAGTGATGCTATCCAGACAAGAGCCAATGCTATGGATGTTCAAGTCCACGGCAGTTCCGCTACTGAGAGCGCTTGCAGGATTGGTATAGCGATTGAATGAAGTCCGGAAATTCTCCAGGCTGAAGGCGGCATCTGCGATTTGGCCATTGTCGTTCAGGCTGCCATTAGGCCTGAAAATATAGACTTCATCAGGGGGTCCATCGGCATTTCCATCCAGGTTGGATTTGATTCTGTAGATCAGGAGCCCTGATCCTGGAAGGAAAGCTTCATAAGCATCGGAATTTTGTTTTCGGTATTCCAGGATGAAATACTCGTTGTTCGAACCGTTGATATTGATTCTATAGGCATTATTGGTTGCGGACGTTACGGGATTCAAAGTATAGCTTCCAGGCTGGGAAATGGCCGGAATGGTGGAGATCCAGCCGCCATATTTGCGCTTCATATACATGCCCATGTGCCCCATGCCGGACTCCATGATGTCCCAGGGGCCTGCCGGGGTAACGCCGTTGTAGGTATAGTGGTAAAGGTCAGGTGCTCCCACGCTGTGGAACATCTCATGGCAAAGCACGTTCACGTTGTTTTGGTTCTCGGGCTGAAAGGTAAAATCCCACACCTGTTTCCCATGGATATCAGCATCGGCATAGTATAGAGACCAGCGATGTGCCCAGAGCAGATCTGACCAGGCAGTGTGCGGGCCGCGGATGATGAAACAAACGTTGTCCACATTGCCATCGTTATCTGCATCCAAATTAAGCTCTGCCGGCACCTGGTCTTCAATGTAAGCAATGGCATCAGCCAGCATTGTTTGTTCCCGGGCCGCCCTTTCCCAGGAGTCCTGATAGCCTCCAGGATTGGTTATTGCATTGTAGGGCATAAAGTAAGAACGGGGATGGCTGTCCTGATAGGAAAGATTTTCATCCTCAGCACAGATGGGGTAATGATGAGTCACATAATCCAATTGGTTATAGCTCACGTGATGAAAGTAACTACGCAATGAATAGGCATCCTCGCCGACAGGATTGAATCTCGCATCATAGATGGCACGTGAATCCTCAAACTCGGTTTGATCGCTGAAGCGGATAAAGACGTTCAGATTGTTCACCACTCCGGTGTTTGGTCCTCTGCCGTCTCCTCGCATGGGCACCTGCATATCCATTTTTTTCTTCTTATAGGCACCTTCTGAGATGTTTATGTTTGGCGCCAGACCAAGGGAGGCGGGATCAACAGAGCCAAATCTGTGAGCAGAGGGGACAGGCTCCGAATTTTCCAGAACAGCATAGTAGTAGTATCCGTCTGTGGGACTTTGAATGACCGTAAAACCATTTTCATCATGCAGCCGGTTGGCATATTCATCACCGCTTGCCCAAAGATGGTGGGTTACTCCCCCGGGATCTGTTACCTGAGTGGGAAGCTTGCTCAAATATGCCCCCTGAACCATGAGCGGAATCATGAGAAATAACAAGGTGAAGCGTTTCATTTGTTCCTCCTGAAAACTTATCTTATATCATGCAAACTTTGAACCATTGGTAGAGAAAAGTGGGGTAAAAGGCAAATCAGCCTTTGGCCCGGGGATGCCCTTTC
>JAQUHL010000027.1 GCA_028683635.1 Candidatus Cloacimonadota bacterium | reverse complement strand
GCCAGGGGCAGAAATTCGTCCCAGCAATGCCATGTCCCATCCCGAACCTATCCAGACGTTGCCGCCGGAGAAGTCTTCAGCGCTGCCATTAGAAGCAACGGCACCCTTGCAGCCTGGGGAACTACATGGAATGGTGAAACAAGCGTACCTTCCGGGAGCAACTACGTAAAAATTTCTGCACAATCAAGGCATGGCCTTGCGCTAAAAACAGATGGAACCTTAGTAGGTTGGGGTGTAAATTGGAACAATCAGCTCAATATCCCGGCCGGATTCACCTATACCGATATGTCGGCCGGATGGTTTCACAGCCTTGCGGTCAAGACAGATGGTTCGCTTGTAGGGTGGGGATTGGATGGAAACCTCCAGTCATCAATTCCTTCTGGTGCCACTGGCATTCCGTTTGCCAGCGTATCAGCAGGCATGCATTTCAGTGTTGCATTAACTGCACCTGTTGCCGATGCTGATGCCGATGGTGATGGAGTTCCGGATGATCTCGATGAATATCCAGACGACTCCGAACGAGCCTTCGATGTGGTTTATCCCAGTCCCGGAGGTTGGGGAACCCTTGCTTACGAGGACATGTGGCCCAAGAAAGGGGATTATGATTTCAACGATTTGGTTCTCGATTATCAAATTATCCTCGTCATGAATTCTGAAAATCATATCAAGGACGTCAAAGCCAATCTCGAACTCAAGGCAGTGGGTGCAACATTCCAGAATGCTTTCGCCGTCGAATTCCCATTCCCTGTTTCAACGATTGCTTCCCACTCCGGTCTGGGCAACAGCCAACCCTATAACATGCCCCTGATCGAGGCCGGGACTCATAGCATTCTCAATGTAATCTCCAATACCAACGATTTTGTCTCTGTCCCCGGACATGATGTGTTTTGGAATACCCAGCCATCACAACCCTCCTATGATCCTATCCCCATCAGCTTTGAGATTATCTTAAATACACCTCTCGATCCCAACGATTTCCCGGATTGGGGTGTTGCCAATCCCTATCTAATGGTGAATAGAGTCCAGGGTCATGAAGTGCATCTCCCAGGCTACCCACCCACGATTCACGCAGACACCAATCTGTTTGGCATGGATGATGACACAACCGATCCCGGAAGTGGAAGATATTATAAGACTGCAAACAACCTTCCCTGGGCACTGGACATCCCGGTCAGATGGAAGTATCCGATTGAGAAGATACAAATAACCCGGGGATACCTGGCCTTTGCTCCCTGGGCCGAGAGTGGTGGAACGCAATATGAGAACTGGTACGAACTCATATCTGGCCAGATAAATTCAGACAACATCTATAACCCCTGATCCTCCAAGTTAGAGTAAGATTAGAACAGCACTGCTCAAAGGCAGTGCTGTTTTTCTTGCCCCGAATTCCTGGAATCCAATATCGCTGCTACAGCTTCCATGTAAAAGACCGTTGCACATCCCGATTTATCGAAATACAGACTTCCAAATATGCTGGTTGTGAGGCATATTTTTTTAAATCTATTCCCGCCCACCACCCTAAAAAGGAGGGCTTCGCCCTACAACCCATTGTTCAATGTTCTTATATATCAAGACAAGGAGGGGAAAGCCTGCTCTGTTAAGAATTCTTAACTCCAAAAAGTTAACAATTCCTTGACTCAATCTCCAAAACTGAAAAGTGTCCTTTCATACAATGCTAAAGATATGAGGACTTATGGATTTCTTAGAGGTGATCAGACTTTTTGGCGGGCTTGCTCTGTTTCTGTTGGGTATGACCAAAATGACGGACAACCTTCAATCCCTCGCCGGTGCGGAGATGCGCAGAATCTTAAAAAAACTCACCAATACACCCGTTAAAGGAGTACTGGTTGGTATCCTGGTTACTGGAATTATCCAAAGCAGTTCGGCAACCTCTGTGATGATGATGGGTTTGGTCAATGCCGGAATTATGACTCTTACTCAGGCTGTGGGTGTGATCATGGGTGCAAACATCGGTACCACCGTTACAGCTCAGCTAATTGCCTTTAATCTCGGACGTTACGCTTTTGTGTTTATCATCATGGGAGTTGTATTTCTACTGGTACGGCGGAGCAAGAAAATGGAACGCTGGAGCCAGATCATATTGGGCTTTGGTTTGATCTTCCTGGGATTGAATGAGATGAGTGCAGCAGTTTATCCTTTGAGAGATTCAGAATTGGCCAGAAACTTCTTGATCGGTCTTTCTTCCCATCCCGTTACCGGCATCCTCACAGGAATGATCTTTACTATGCTTATCCAAAGCTCTTCAGCCTCGATAGGAATAGTGATCGTCCTGGCTGTGAATGGCCTTGTACCCTTCGTTGGAGCCATGTATTTGATCTTTGGAGATAACATTGGAACAACGGTTACTGCCTGGTTGGCCAGCCTGGGTACGAACAATGCAGCCAGACGTGTCGCAGTAGTTCACACTCTCTTCAATGTGGTGGGAACGATTATTTTCGGTCTGCTTACCTATTTTGGAATCTATCAGCATGTCATAAACTACCTTACTCCCGGTGATGTCTTCAAAGGAGAACACATTGCCCGGCACATCGCCAATACCCATACTTTTTTCAATGTTTTCAACACCCTGATCTTTCTTCCCTTTGCCGGCTTATTGGCCAGAATCGCCATCAAAGCAATCCCCAAATGCGAAGCTGAATCCCTTTCCATTGGTGAACCCAAACACCTTGATTACAGATTAGTTGGCAACACCGAGCTCGCCATCGAACAATCCCTGAAGGAGATGCGGGAAATGATGCTGCTGGTAAAACAATCCTTCCTGATCTCCTACGAGGCATTCAAAGAACATAACTACCGCAAACAAAAATCGGTTCAGAAATATGAACAAGCCATTGATCATCTCCAAAAGGAAGTGACTCTCTATCTGGTTGCCATCAACGACAAATCCAATTCTGATGCCATTACCAAGAAGATCCCGGCTCTGCTGCATACCGTTAACGACATCGAAAAACTGGGAGATTTTACAGAAGAGATCAATAAAATCCTAAACGATCAGATCCTCGGGCAAAAGAAACCCTTCTTCACCAGCTTCTACCCCATGATTGATGAACTTCACAATAAGCTGATGTATATGCTGGAGCTTAGCATCACCTATATTGAAGATCTAAAACAAGATTTCACTTACAAAATTATCGAACTCGAAGGCAGGATTAATCAATTGCATCAGGATCTCAGGCTCCAGATCCTGCAGGAGATTCAGGATGGAGAATGCGATCCGGCCAGTGGTTTGAACACTATTGATTACATCGATGCTGTTGAGATGGCAGCCGACAAACTCAAAAATCTGGTAAAAGCTGGTAGCCACGATTTTATCTACGCTCCGACCGATGATAATCTGCCCTCTCCAGACAGCGCAGACTACGATGATAACTAAATAAGACCGTTGCATATCCCGATTTATCGAAATTAAGACTTCCAAATATGCTGGTTGTGAGGCCTATTTTTGTAAATCTATTCCCGCCCACCACCCTAAAAGGAGTAAGGCTTCGCCCTACAACCCATTATTCAATGTTCTTGTATATTTATCAGGCAGTAAGCAATTTGATATTCTATTGTCGTGGGTCTTTCTCATACCAAATAAGAGATGGCAGTAAACAGAATTGTTCTGGGAATACGTGGAATTAGTTTTTATCAGGATGAATATAGTCTGATCACCTCTTCTTCAATAAGCTCCGGTACCAGACCATGGATAGACTGCCTACTTTGCAACCGATGTTTGATTTGGGTGGATGAGATATCCGATACCTGGATTGGCAATACTTGATACCTGATGCCCCGCAGATAGGATGTATCGATCTCATAATCAGGCCGTGGCAGGATCAAAAAGGAGACATTTTGCTTCAGCCATTCAAAATCATACCACTTTTTCAAAGCAGAAAGGTTATCTGCCCCAATTACGAAGTGGTAACAAATCTTTGGATAGAATGCGTGGATTTTCTTCAGCAGGTCTGCCGTATAACCCGTGTTTCCCTCTCCCGAATCCAGATCCCAGACTTCCATATTTTTGAAAGGCTCAATAGCCTTTTGGATCAGCCGATATCGTTCTGAGAAGGCGAGGCTGACCCGATCTTTTTTGAAGTTGTGTTTCTCATTGGGGAGAAAGATCACATGTCCAAATCCAGGAAAGCCCAGGATCTGCCTGGCAATGTGCAGATGCCCATTGTGAAAGGGATCAAAGCTCCCCCCGATCAGGGCAGTGCTGAGGGATTCCATAGGAGTAGGATCAGATTTTTTTCTTTAGTTTCTTGGTCTCTTTTGATCCCGGATACTTACTTTTGAGGTTTGAAAAGCTTTCTGCAGCGAGCTCTTTGTTTCCCTGTTTTAAGTGAATGAGAGTGCTATAAAACAGTGCTTTGCGATCGAGACTATCACTGTTTCCGAGTTCCGTGATCTCCTTCAGATACATCAGTGCTCCGCTGTAATCCTTCATCTTGTAATATATATAGCCATTGTTCAGCTTCTTTTGCAGGAGCTTATACTGCCCCTTGCGAATATATTCCACCGCATTCTGATAGCGTTCATCGCTGGGGAACTTTTCCACGAATAGCTTGAAAGCATCGATGGCCTGAAGCGTCTCCGTTTGATCATAATGAGCTGGCATCGAGCTTTCATAGAGGCTCACTCCCACCAGGTAGTAAGCTTTGTTCACCTCGTTGTGATCCGGAAACATCTCAATGAACTGGCGGAATTTCAGTTGGGCATCGGTGAATTTATTGATGGCAAAATATGATTCTGCCTGCCGCATAAGAGCATGGGCAGTGGATGCGGATTTGCGTTCGAAAGTAATATCCTCATATAGCTGGGCAGCACGTGAATATTTTTTACGGGCAAAGAGCGCATCTGCATTGGCGAGTTTTTGTTCGGTAGTAAGAGTTGTTTTGTTTTTGGAGCAGCCTGCCATGATGGTTAACAGGCAGAATACAATTATACAAAATCTTTTCATGCTATGTTTCCTTTGTTACTTTCCTTCGATGTTCCACAGCAGATAAATCAGGGATCCGATCGCCACAGAAGCCACAATCGGTTCAAACCAGGAAATTCCAAAACCCTTTTTGTGGGTCAAACGTGTCTGATCCGCATAAACGCTATTCTGGATATCCCTGAGCTTAAACTCCGGATAGCTGATGAGTTTCATCTGAAAAACATATTGGGGCAGACGTTCGCTGCGGTAATTAAAAAAGCTCTTGTGTTCGATAGTGATCCAGGAGATTTCATAGCCAATCTGCACGAGCAAGGCATTCTTCAGCTTTAGCCGTGCCAAATGCTCCACCAGCAGCAAATCAAGATCACTGCATTCCCCTCGGCCAGGCTGTCTGCAAGAGAGAAGTTGTCATAATTTCCCGAGGAAATTGCTTCCCTGAGATCAGCTCCCTTTTCCAGAAGGATTCTACGCAGTTCAAAACCCAGGGGAGGAGTCCATTCCCCGGCCCTGATATCCAGAATAAGGGGATAATTCAGAGGAATGTTATCCGCCAATTCCTGTGCCACACTTCCGATCATGGCACTCGCTTCATCCCCCGGATTGCCGTTTTGGGCAAAGAGCAAGGAAGCGGAAAGCAGAAAGATAAACCCCGACAGTACTACTCTGCCGGGGTTAAACATAATCTGCTTATTGCGCAGGAATCTGGCGCAGGAATTGTTGGACAAGATCAAGTCTGTAATAATCTGGATGTTCTGAGATCACTTTCTTCAGTTCTTCCCGAGCGCTGGCATTGTCGCCGAGATTCCAATAGCAAAGACCGATCTTGACTCTGGCATCCAATACCTTGATGGATTCAGGATACTTGGATACCACTGTCTCAAATTCCCGAATGGCTTTTCTGGTATTACCTGAAGCATAGTAAGATTCGGCGATCCAATATCGGGCATTGGGAGCATAGGAACTGTTGGGGTACTCCTTCAGGTAATTTTCAAGCTCTGTAATTGCCCTTTCGTACTGGCGCTTATCATAAAATGCCTTGGCTGCATTATAGCCATCCACAGCTTTTTTCTGATCAATTTTGGCTGCTGAGGGTTGGGTTTCTGCCTGTGATTGAGTTTGCAGAACCGGAGCCTTCTCTGCAGGAATTTTTTCCAGCTTATCTTTCACCTGGCCCATTTCGCTTTTAAGGGTTTTTAGCTCTTCCTGCAAGGCGATTATATCCTCGCTCCAGATATCTTTGATCTCAGTTTCCACCGGTTCATAGATAATGACTGGTTCGTTGGAGAGAGTATCCGAACCTGCAGAAACCAGCTCAAGGTTCTTCTTCAAAGCTGACATTTGCCTTTTCTGTTCTGATACGTGGTCATCGATGTAATCCTGAATTTCCTCAATCAGGTCCCCATTTTCCAGAAGCAAGGCCTGAAGCTCTTGTTCGAGTTTGTCGATCTGAGCTTGGAATTCACTACTGAGCAGGGCAAGGCTTTCATCTGTATGGCTGGTATCCCGGACCACTACTTTCTCAGAGGGACTGCGATCCACTTTTTTATAGAGCTGATCGATATCTCCGGTAAATTGAATATCGTATTCTCTCATAATGAAATAAATATCATCGATCTCATTGTAAAGCGAATCGATCTGCGCCTGGCTGACGATACCCTTTTCCAGGTTCCCCATTCTTTTTTCCAGAGCGCGTTTCAGGGCTTCGTTGTATTCCCGCTGAAATTTGGTCTCGTCCCGAAGATAATTCAGTTCTGCCAGACCTTCCGCTAACAAGGCCTCCAACATTGCAGTTTTTTGCTGCTCAGCTTTGAATGCCCGGTGAGAGGCACAACCGCCAACCAGCATGACGACACAGAGTAGGATAATAAACTGTTTCATGTCACACTCCCTTTACTAATTTATTTTACCCTTTATACAAGAATTCGGAATATGCGAGATAGGTGCAATAGAGATCTGCTTTGCTGCACAGCTCATATAGTGAATGCATTCCCATCAGGGCAACTCCGCAATCTATAACTTCAGCTCCCAGGTTTGCCATGATATAGGCAATGGTTCCACCACCGCCCTCATCGACCTTGCCCAGTTCTCCCATCTGCCATTGGATCCTGGCATCGCTGAAGAGCTTGAGCACCTTGGCTGTAAACTCTGGATTGGCATCGTTACATCCATATTTTCCACCGCTTCCTGTAAATTTGGATACTCCAATACCATGGTTGAATACCACTGCATTCTGCTTTTCATGAACCCCAGGATAGTTGGGATCGATCGCCGCAGTCACGTCCCCGGATAGTATCTGTGAATTCATGAAGCACTTACGCAGATTTGCGCTTGAGCAATCTTCCCCGTTCTGGGCAAGAACCTGGGCTACAAAATCCTGGATAAAAACCGAGTGAGCACCCGTGTTTCCCTGGCTGCCGACTTCTTCCTTATCGGAAAAATAGACAATCATGGTGCGCTTTGGTTTCCTGGGCAGATCTTTGAGCAGGGCTGTGAGGGCGGTATAGGCGCAGATTCTTTCGTCCTGGCCATAGCCAACCACCATGCTGCTATCGATCCCGGCATCCCGGGCACCAATGGCCGGAACAAGTTCCAGTTCGGCAGAGATGAAATCATGCTCGGTAATGCCATATTTCTGGTTAAGAAGCTGCAAAGCATATACCTTGAGAGCTTCTTTTTCCTCGCTTCCGGCTTCAAATCTGGAAGAAAAGACCAGGTTCATCTTGGAAGCATCGATGGCTTCTGACAGGTTTTTTGAATATTGCTCTTTCCTGGCCAGATGCGGAAGCAGATCGGGAATGATGAATACCGGTTCGTCGCTTTTTTCACCGATGCTGATATCCAGATATTTACCATCTTTGGTAACCACAAACCCATGCAGGGCAAGGGGTGTGGAGACCCATTGATATTTTTTGATCCCCCCATAATAGTGGGTTCGCATACAGGCTGTCGCACTGGTGGCATCCTCATAGAGGGGGTTTTGTTTGAGATCGACCCGGGGTGCATCGATATGCGCTGCGACCATATTGATGCCTTCGGAAACAGGCCTTTCTCCGATGACAGCCATGGCTATGGTTTTGTTCCGGAAGATGCCATACACCCGCTTCTGTCCCTTTTTGGCAGGAAGAGCGGCAAACTTGTTCTTTTTCAGAAGGGTCTCGGTAAAGCGAATGGTCTCACGCACTGTTTTGGAGGAATTCAGGAAAGCTTTGTAATCCTCTGCGTAATCCATCGCTGCTTTGATCTGTTCAGGCTGAGCATCCTTGTAGAAATTGGGACGCTCATACAACAGGGCATTTTGTTTCTTTTCTTTTTGTTTCATTTTATCCTTTGGCAAGCCACAATACCCGGTTCTATGCGCTTTTGCCAGAAGAACCCGGCTGCGGCTCTTTATCTATTTAATACTCAAAATCTGTAAAAACCTCTCGCCCATCGGAGCCTTGACCATTCCCACGGCACCCACCTTTTTACCAAGCAATGCCGTCCCGATCGGGGAGGCCACAGATACCGCCTGCACACCTTCTTCGGAGTGAAAGTTCAGTTCATCCACTCCCACAATGTGGTAGCAGATTTCTTCTTCAGTATCCATGTCCTTTGCAGTACAATATAATCCAAACCGCACTACATCACGAGGAAAATCGCTGCAATCCACCACCTTCAATCTGGCCGATCGCTTGCGAAGATAATCTATCTCGGAATCTATCGCCCGCTGGCGTTCCCGGGCTGCTTTATACTCAGCATTTTCGCTCAAATCTCCATATTCCCTGGCAATGGACAAAGCTTTCATCACTTCCGGACGATCTTCCGTCATCAAAAAGTGGATCCTCTTTTGCAGCATCTCCATGCCTTTCTTGCTGATATACAGTGTCAAATCCAACTCTATCTCCAGTGGCTATTTCTTTTTGCCAAGCACTTTCTTGGCGCTGAGGGCGGCTTTTTTTACCCTGGCATTTCCGGAACGAGTCCAGTTATCCACAATCGGTTCCAGCTCTTCATCCGCAGCATAGATAGCAGCGCAGAGTATCTCCACGGTCTGCGGTTCCCTGGTATGGCCATATTCTTCATAGATGGAAAGATAGAGCTCGTGATCGATCTTGCCGAGGCTCTTAAGGAAGAGGATCTGGTTTTCGGGAAACGGCTCTGTGGAGTAGTTCCAGTGTTTCTGAAAATGCGCCAGCACCAGGGGAATCTGCAGGCTATCCTTTTTGAGATATTTGAGAAGCAGATTCATTGCCTGCTTTCTTAGGACCTGCACCGGGCTTTCTGTCCAGCGGAACAGGATTGGCAGATAATGCTCCGGATCCTTCTTCAGCAAGGGCAAGAAGATCTTATCCATAATCAGGATAACATCGTGCGCATCAGCATTTTGGATAGCGCTCTCAACCATCGGAAAGTATTGCTCAGGCTTCTTATTTATCAGCCTGGCAAGCATATAGACAAAGGCCTGCTTGCCATACTCACCCTTTTTATCCCACAAATGTTTGTAGAAAGGGATGTACCGCTCGTGGTTCTTGCCAATCATCTGAATCAGAATCTGGGCTACAAAACCTATTACTTCCGTGGGAATTTTACCATTGACTCTGGCCGGATAAGCATTAAAGATAATCTCAAAATCATAGTTCTGGCTGGGAAGCTTGGATTCAAAAAAACTCGCAGCATCCTTTTTCAAGCGCTCTTTCCAATCAATGGTAAGCATCTTTTGCTCCTTTATATAAACCTAATTATCATACTTTTACACTTATTTTCACTTTTCAGATAAGGGGCTTTAATGTCAAGCTAAATCTCCCGTAGACCGGTGTAACTCGGGATTCATCCCGACAGTTCGTAACATGGGATTTATCCTGTCTGTTCTCACGGGCTCCAGACCATCTGTAACATAGCTTGCCTACCTGTCATAGATATGGAAAATAGCTGCAGATCATTGCAATAATGGTGGCACGGTCTTCAGACCGTCTGTAACATAGCTTGCCTACCTGTCAAAAATGTGGTAAATAGCTGCAGATCATTGCAATAACTAACGGGCTGAAGCCCGTGCTACAAGGCTGCGCATGCTGCACGGTGGCACGGTCTTCAGACCGTCTGTAACATAGGTTGCCTACCTGTCATCAGTATGGAAAATAGCTGCAGATCAATGCAATAACGGTGGCACAGTCTTCAGACCGTCTGTAACATAGCTTGCCTACCTGTCATAAATGTGGTAAATAGCTGCAGATCAATGCAATAACTAACGGGCTGAAGCCCGTGCTACAAGGCTGCGCATGAAAAAGACCAATGGCCAAGGGCAAAAGCCCCAAAGATCCTATTTGATAGCCCTAAGCACCCGAAAGCCGTCGTAGCTGAACCCGTTTTCCGGATCGCGGCCGCTGGCGCGGTAGGCAACCCGGCAGGAGTAGTCATTGCCGCTCCAAGAACTACCACGTTGGACACGAGATTTGCCCGAGCCCGACCCTCTCGGGTCACGGCTCTCGGATTTGCTGTAATAGCTTTCATTATACCCATCCCAGCACCATTCCAAGACGTTGCCACTCATGTCATAGATACCAAGTTCATTGGCTTGTTTGCCACCAACGGAATGGGTCTTTTTTCCTGAGTTTTCCCAATACCAGGCAACGGATTTGATATCATTGGAACCGCTGTATCTATAGCCCTTGCTCTTGTTCCCTCCCCGTGCGGCGTATTCCCATTCCGCTTCGGTGGGCAAGCGATAGCCATTGGCAGACCAGTTGCAGGTAACTGCATCCCAGGTGGAGTTTCTGGCTGATGGTACCGAATCCCAACGGGAGGGTTCGCTGTTGCCACTGATGCTGTAGCAGGGAGTGAGCCCCTCTTTGAGACTGCGTTTGTTGCAATAGACAAGGACATCGTACCAGGAGACTTTCTCCACAGGCAGATTGTCCCCCTTCCAGTATGAGGGATTGGAGCCCATCACCTCCTGCCATTCCTTTTGAGTGACTTCGTATTTGCCAATGTAGTAGGAACTCAAAGTCACCTGATGCACGGGCTTTTCATTACTTGCACTATTACTACCCATCTGGAAAGTACCCCCTTCCACATAGACCATAATGGCAGGAGCGGAGACCACTTTGGAGATGTTGAAAGCATATTTGCTGCTCTGATCCCGCAGCACACTTACGGATTGTTTTTGTGATTTTCCATCATAGCGCAGTTCCAGTTCGTGGCTGCCTGCCGGCACATTCCTTAAGGTCTTGATCTCGCTTTTGGCGATGGAGCAGACGTAGTTCCCATCCAGATAGAGGTCTCCGGCGGTGTTACTTTCCACTTCCAGGGTGCCCGTGAGAATGGTGCTCTCCACCTGAATGGCGGGCTGTGCAGCTTTCCTTTCCTGGGGCTGGGAGGAGGAAGGAGCTTTGAAATAGAAATCGTCGATCAGGTT
>JAQUHL010000313.1 GCA_028683635.1 Candidatus Cloacimonadota bacterium | reverse complement strand
TTCGAGTTTGTGGCGAAAGAACTCTGTTTCCTCTCTTGCAACGAAGAGTTTAGGGTTGTTATCGGCAACCTTGCTGAAGATTTCCACAGATTTTTCCAACGACTGATAAGCTTTTTCAAGATCTCCCAGTTCCTTGTAAGCGCTGGCAAGCAGAGAATAAGTAACCTTTGCACTTTCCAGGTGATAGGGCTCTTCAAGAAGTGGGATTGTTTTTAGAGCATATTCCACAGCACGTTCATGACTTTTCTGTTCAGTGAAAAGCAAGGTAAGATTGTTTAAGATATTGATCTGCATGCTAATGTCATTGAATTTGCTTGCTACATCCAACGCTTCATTGTAGAGCTCAAAAGCCTCGGTGTATTTTCCTTGTTGTTCCCGCGTTGCTCCCACATTGTTTAACACCAGGCTCAATTCACGAGGATGCTGGAAGATTCTGTAAAGCTCAAGAGCTTGACATCCAAAGCGCTCTGCCATTTCGAAATCCTCTATCTCGTTATAAACACCGCAGAGATTATTGTAAGCAAGAGATAGCTTTTGCTTGTTTGAACTGAGTTCATAGATATCCACAGCCTTGGTGTAGTATTCGATTGCTCGCTGTTTTTCGCCTGAGGTACGGAACACATTGCCCAAGTTTATGTAAACATCACCTTGTACTTCACTTTGTTCCTCTTCGTGGACTAACTCCAGGGCCTGGAAATGGGATTTTATGGCTTTTTGAAATTGGCCAGTTTTACCATAGGTTACACCCATATTTGTAAGTAAAGTAATCCTGGAAGAAGCAGGAATGTTCATCTTTAGTAGTTCTTCCCATTGTCTGAGAGCTTCGAAATGCTTTCCAAGGGATGTGTAAACCAAAGCTTTATTGTTCCTCGCCCGAATCATCATGGGTAGATTACCCTCTTTATGAGCTTGAGCAAGAATGATTTTGAGGAACTCGATAGCTTTATCCGGGTTGTTTTTCAAGGCGTACTGGTGAGCGACCACCATCAGCATGTTCAAATAGATCGGATCGTTTTTCAGGATCAATTCTGCTGCAACCCATTTCTCAAATTCATCACAGGCTTTGGCAATGGTTGCCTGGTCAATAGTTGGGAGCTTTTCCAAGAGCTCTTTTATCCGGTTTCTTTGCTGATCTGTGATTGTTGTCTTGGCTGTCATCGACACTCCTTCGGACTGATTGAATCAGAGAATTTGTCCCTGGAATTCAGTTCGACAAGCCTCTTTCAGAGTTTTTTACAAAATCGATCAGTACCTGTTGCTCGGGGCTGAGATGATCCATAAGGGCAACTTGTTCGAGGGCTTGACTGGTGTTTAGACCACTGCGGTAGAAGAGGTTATAGATGCTTTTTATCTCTGCTATCACTTGAGTGGAAAAGCCTTTTCGCATTAAGCCCACGCTGTTTAGACCAACTGTTTTGTAAGGATTGCCCTGGCCTCGGGTATAAGGAGCAATGTCCTTTTTGACTGCTGAAGCGCCACCAACAAAAGCTTGGGTTCCGATGTGGACAAATTGGTGGATGGCAGTTTGACCGCCAATCGTGGCATTATCAGCAATATGAACGTGTCCAGCCATCTGGACTGCGTTGGCGATCACGCAAAAGTTTCCGATCTGGCAATTGTGTGCAATGTGCAGATACTCCATCAGCAGGTTATTTGAGCCCACACAGGTATCCTCTTCCATTTGGTTGGAACGATTTATCGTTACAAATTCCCTAATGGTGTTGAAAGAGCCAATCCTGAGCCGGGTTGGTTCATTTTTGAACTTCAGATCCTGAGGATCCGTACCAAGGACGGCATAAGGGAAGATTTTGTTGTTCTCGCCAATAGTTGTGTGACCATCAATAATCACATGGGATATCAGGATGTTTGCCTTTCCCAGAACGACGTTGTCTCCAATAATCGAATAAGGACCAATCTCACAATCTTCACCGATGATGGCTTGGTCTGAAACAATAGCGGTAGGATGAATTTTGATCATGCATTTTTCTCCATTATCATAGCCAGGAAATCTCCCTCACAAACCTTCTCAGATCCAACGAAAGCATCGCCATGCATTTTGGCAAGAGATCGTTTTAGGGATATAACTGTGAGTTCAAAACGCAAAGTATCCCCAGGTAGAACAGGTTTGCGGAATTTAACGTTGTCTATCGAGGCAAAATATGCCACATACTTGGTGGGATCGTCCAATTGGTTGAGCAGCATTATACCACCTGTTTGCGCCATGCCCTCCACAATCAGCACTCCAGGCATGATGGGGTGCCCGGAGAAATGTCCCTGGAAAAACTGCTCATTGATGGTAACATTTTTGATGCCAACGATCTTCTCATCGACAATAAACTCGATGATCTTATCTACCAACAGGAAGGGATAACGATGGGGAATAATACGCATGATAGCATTGATATCAAACACCACTTCCGGGCTTTTCTTTTTTTGATAGATGCGTTGCAGTTCGTTCTTTTTCTGAATCTGACGCAGTTTTTTTACAAGTTCGATATTGGTTTTGTGCCCGCTACGGGCAGCCAGGATATGGCCTTTGATAGGTAATCCCAAAAGGGCAATATCCCCCAGTAAATCTGCAACTTTGTGTCTGACGAATACTATGTAGTAGCGTAAGGGATGGCTGTTGAGGATTCCCTGTAGTGATACTGTTACCGGTTCATTATAACCAAAGACATCTTGTAGGTGCCTTAGTTCCTGTTCGCTCATGTCCGGCTCTGCAGTTACCAGTG
>JAQUHL010000026.1 GCA_028683635.1 Candidatus Cloacimonadota bacterium | reverse complement strand
GTACATAGAGATTCAGAGGTTCGAAGCTGTCTTTGATAATGCGGATTCGATAGTGACCCGTGGGAAACTGATGATAGAAAATGGTACCTTCGGGGCCAAAACAGACGTCAGGAATGTTGGTATCCAGAAACTCGATGCAGGTGCCGCTGATGGGATTTCCATAAGTGTCCTTAAGTGAGATCAGCAGGTCGATATGTTCGGAAGCAGAGAGTTCTACCTCTTCCGTCGTGATCCCTGTCTCAGTGATGCTTACCTGCCTTTCCTGCGCCTGGTAACCCTGCAGATAATAACGAACCGTGTAGTTGCCGGGAGGCAGAAAACGCCAGTAAGAACCAAAGTCTTGGTTTGCTCTGTAGGGGGTCCTATACACGGGGCTGTCATCGATACCCACCACGTGGATATAGGCTGGAAGAGCTTCGCCTGTATCGGCGGCAGTCACCTTTCCTGTGAGGACGGAATAGTTGCGCCTGGAGGCCAGAAGTTTGGCAGCAGCAAGATTGGCGTTTACGATGGTGGGAATCTGGATTGCGGGCGGGATGAATATATATGAAAGCTCGATGGTATAGGCAAAGGTGCCATAGGTGCCATAGGCATAATCATCCAGATTTCCACTGGTGGGGTATAACTGCCAGGAGGGGGTGCAGGTGTATCCAATGGAACTTGCCATCTGCGATCCCAGGGCTGCGAGTTCCTGCGCATCCGGAGCAAGCAAATTACTTATATATCCATAAGGATACAAGACCAGGCAGCCATAAGAATGATAGCTGATGCCACCCAGGAAATGGCGTTGGCCCAAAAAATCCCGGAAAGCTACGGTTTCGAGCTCCGAAAAAGGACCCAAGCCGTGGTAGGTTTGGTCGGACGGATTATCGATAGCACCAATAAAGCCCCATTCAAAACCATAGTTACGGTTCAGATCGACTCCATCGTAATTAATATCTATCGTGTGGTTTTGGTTGTTGTCCCTGATGTTTTTGCGCATCATCGTGTAGGTTTGATCGAGAACAATTTTATGCCCGTCCGGATTCAGTACCGGAATGAACCACAATTCATTATCATCCACCAAAGCGGTAATCTCGTCATCAGTGCCGTAACCATCAAGAAAATGAGACAGTATTCCCATCACAACTTCAGATGATATCGGTTCTCTGGCGTGATGCGCCCCAACATAGTAGAAGGCAGGCTCGTCTTCATCAAGGGCAGCATTGTCAGAAAGTATCACCGCCACTATATCATGCTGGAAATCTTCATAGTTGTCATGGCCTTCCTGAGCGTAATATTTGCCCCAGCTACTGCCGATGTTTACAATCCTGAGCAAATCCGGATACTGCTGCGCCAGAACGGATAAGGAATCCAATATTGCAGGATAAGTCTGGTATCCGGGGAGAGTCCGGTCCGGGGAAGTGAGGTTACTCTTCATCTGTTCTTCGGAATCATGGATGTAAGCACCGGGAAAGCTGATTTTCAGGGATTTGTAGGTGGCTTCGTCCACCACCAGATCCAGATATTCACCGGGGCGATAGGAAGCAATGTCATAACCCTGATCATAAAAGCTCTTCACCAGAGCGGGAGTTGGTGATTCGATGCGGATAACAAGCAATTCAGCACTTAGCAGGCTGAAACAAAGGCTAAGCAGTAGTAAACAAAGTATGGGTTTCATGGCTTCACCTCACCTATTTTTTGAGGGTAAAAAAATACAGTGGGGAGTACCGGGCGGTATCCCCACTGCTCGGAGGGCATTCTATGTAGGGTCTGTAGGCTGAGAACATGAATGCTGATGGGGCTGATCTTGTCAAGAATAAAATCTCGTTTTTTTTGCTTTATCTTGTTGAAAAACTTCCACGCCCCTATATTCCAAGCATGATTTTCCTGGTAGAAACCTCTTTTCCAGAGCACATTTGGATGATATATACGCCGCTTGTAGAAAGTTTTCCACCAGCATCCTTGCCATCCCAATAGATAAAATTCGTACCTTCAGATTTAGCCGAAGTTGATAGTGTTTTAATCAGTTGTCCTCGTAGATTGAAGATCCTGAAACTGAGCTTATGATGTTTGGGAGCGCTGTATTCAATGGAGACCTGATTGCTTTTGCTTTTGTTCCAGGGATTAGGATAGATTTTTTTCAACATAGTGCTGGTGGATGGGACATTTTCGTCCTGGTTATCCGAGTGTCCGATCAGGACCTGCACCCATCCTCCCCCACCGGGGTAGCTGGCGTAATTTCCGGGATTGGCAAAATCCACTGCGAAGATTCTGTATCTGAAGATCTCGTCCTCATTAGTTAAGTTTGGGTGGATGATGCAAGTCCAGTCATCAGCACCAGTGTTTTCCATCATGACAGTGTGAATTTCGTTGTCGTCGATCTGATATTCAAGGCTGACCTGGTTCACTCCGTATTCATCAAACACGGATGCATAAAAGCTCAGTTCTTCCATATTGCTCAAAACTTCCGTGAGTTCAGTATGCTGGATCACGGGCGCAGTGGTATCCGGTGTCATCCAAAAGATGTGAGGATCCTGATGCCCCATGATGGGATGGTTGACTGATCTTCCCGATTGATCGGCGGCGTGGATAAAGTATCGGATGGTATCTCCGGGGGCAAAGCCGTTGAGAAGGGCTGTGTACGATGGGCCGGAAATATTGGTAAGCTGGCTTCTTTGCCACATGGTACCGTTCAACTGGTAGGATACGAACAGCGAATCCGGATATAGTTCCTGATCGCTATAGGCCTTGATTTCCACATTGAAATCGAAGCGGCTTCTTTGTTGCTCACCATGATAGGGCAGGTGTTGCACATAGAGCATCTGCCGGTCCGGTATCTCATGGGTACGGCAATGTAGAGCATCAGTCGATTCCCAGGGAGCAGAATATGAAGCGGTAACGCCCACCACCTCATAGCCGGGCATGGCAGCACTGTAGGCCTGAAGAGCCTGGTTATCGTTAGAGCTGTTCATCTGGGGTACAAAAACCCGGTTATTGAAAATGTATGAATTTGTATAGGGTTGGTTTTGGGGGGTAGAGACCCGATAGACCTTGTAGGGATAGCCCCAGGCACAGATCTGGCTGGCAAAAAACGCGGCAGTCTGTTCTATTGCATTATACTGAGCATGGGTGGTGGGAACAGAACGGATCAATACCTTATCCGGAGCCAGGAACTTTCCCCAACAGTCTATATGGTCTATGTATGTATTGTTGGGATCCGGTAATACCCAGTAGTTTGAAATACCGAGATATTCGAGCATTTTCTGGTTCACCTGTGCTTGGGTCTGGGAGCTGTTTTCCGAATAGGCTATCGTAGTTTGCGCAGCAGAACTCAAGCCATCGGACATATAGTTACCCCCTGTTTGATACAGATCCATTCCATAATAGTCAAAATCAAACTGGGTTGCAAAGAGGCTGGGTATATCGTCATCATTAGGTCTGGGACGGTTGTAGCGAAAATCCACCACACTCAGACTGTCATTCCCATCGAAAACAAACCAGGGGCCATAATCTCTCGTCCAGTAGGAATCAGTGGGCGCAATCATGAAACTCACATTGGCCATGTTCACTCCGGCATTTTGGAAGGAATTGGTAGCCTGGTTTTGTGCCGAAGTGCTGCCCACAATTGTGATCACCTGGCCTGTATTGGATAGCTGGGCAACCAATGAGGTGGGAATCCCCAAAGGATAGCGGATCAAAACATGGGAGGCAGGTTCAAATTCAGCAACCGGTCTAACCGGTCCCGGAGGTGGTGGCGTGACAGTGAATACCCTTTCCTGAAGTAAATTGTTCCACTCATGATCAAAAATCCGATCTGCCCCCAGTGCTAAAACATTCATCACGAGAGCGCCTAAAATCAAGTATCTGACATAGTGTTGTAAACAACCGTGCATTTCGTTCTCCACATATAATTCAGTGCTCTTGCACAATACAATTTTCAAGCCAAAAGCAAGAGAAAGATTGGCGGAATTTTGTGCTTGACAGATAAGTCCCTTTCAGAATCATTCGGAATCAGCAGCTTACAGGTTGTTGAAATTCTGGTTTAACAAAAAAAGAAAAGAGGTGTGGAATATGCACAACATTGGTTCTTATGACGAGCGAGCAAAAAACTTCTCCTGGGATATTTCTGAAAAGGAGCTTGGCTATCAACCTGGCGATAACATCAACATTGGCTGGTATTGCACGGATCGGATCTGCGATATGGGTAAAGCTGAAAAAACTGCCCTGATATGGGAAGGGCTGGGAGGCAAGCACAAACAATATACTTATAATGATCTTCGTCTGTTAAGCAACACCATTGCAGGCTTTCTTACCAGCCTGGGTATTGTGGCGGAGGATCGGGTCTGCATCTTTCTGGATCGCATCCCGGAGCTATACATCGGTTTTGTAGGCATTCTGAAAACCGGTGCCATCGCTCAGCCCCTCTTCTCTGCCTTTGGTGAGGAATCCCTGATCGTGAGGCTGGAAAATGCTGAAACGAAGGCGATAATCACTCAAAAGAAACATCTGGGTAAAGTGAGAAAGATCGTCGATAAACTTCCTTATCTTAAGCATATCATCGTGGTCGATGATCCCGGTAAAGCACCTCTGCAACAGCTCGAAATTGCCTTTGATATGGATAACGCTGAGCGTCTTGAACACTATGAGGTTTATCCCACCAAAGCGGAATCCCCCTCTGTATTACATTATACCTCCGGTACCACAGGCATGCCCAAGGGTGTCAAACACGTCCACTATTCGCTAATTTCTCAATATCTTACAGCCAAATGGGTGCTCGACCTCAAGGAAAATGATATCTATTGGTGCACAGCAGATCCGGGATGGGTTACAGGAACTTCCTATGGCATCATCAGCCCCTGGGCTCTGGGAGTTACCCAATGTGTGAACGATATCGGTTTCTCTGCAGATGCCTGGTACAGCTTTATCGAGAAACACCGGATTAGCGTCTGGTATTCCGCCCCCACGGCGATTCGCTCTCTGATGAAAGCCGGTGATGAAGTTATCAAGAAATACGATTTGTCCAGCCTGCGTCATCTGGCAAGTGTGGGCGAGCCTCTGAATGCTGAAGCGGTTATCTGGTCTGATAAGGTCTTTGGCCTCAAATTCCACGATTCCTACTGGCAGACGGAGACCGGTTCGATCATGATCTCAAACTATCCTGGTATGCCAATCAAAGCTGGTTCGATGGGCAAGCCCTTCCCGGGTGTCGTCAGTGCTGTCGTTGATCCTGAGAGCTATGAAGAAATAAACGATACCGGCAAAATCGGTCTGATAGCCTTCCGTCCCGGATGGCCTGCCATGATGAGAATGTATTGGAACAATGAACAGGTTTACAAAGCTAAATTCAACAACGGTTGGTATATCCCCGGCGATCGTGCTTACATCGATCCTGAAGGCTACTTCTGGTTTGTGGGACGTGATGATGATATCATCAATACAGGTGGACATCTGGTAAGTCCCTTCGAAGTGGAATCAGCCCTGCTGGAACATCCGGCTGTCGCAGAATCCGCAGTGGTATCCAAACCGGACTTTGTAAATATGGAAGTCGTGAAGGCATTCGTTTGCCTGAAGCCCGGCTATGAGGCAACTCCGGAACTCAACCTGGAAATCATGAATTTTATCCGCAAAAAGCTATCCCCTCTGGCCATGCCCCAGGATATCGAATACATACCGAACCTTCCCAAAACCCGCAGTGGAAAGATTATGCGCCGCATGCTCAAAGCCCAGGAATGGGGCGAAGAAATCGGCGATACATCTACCCTTGAAGACGATTAACCAAACACAAATAACCATAAGGAGAATATTATGAGAGACAAAATTCGTGAAGTAGTATTGGACTACGTGATTAAAGAGTACATGGAAGACCAGGATGAAGAAATCACCTATGATACAGCCCTGATTTCCGGAGGATTTATTGATTCTTTTTCGATGGTTTCCCTCAAGGTCTTTCTCGAGACCAAATACCAGATCAAGTTACCGGATGACAAAGCGACTCCCGAGGCCTTTGATACAGTTGAGAACATTACCGATCTGGTGATTGAATTCCTGGACAAGAAGTAAGGAGCTATCATGGCATATAGCGATAAGATACGTTCCGCTTATCAAGAACAGCTCCAAGGGCTGAAAGACCAGGGGATCTTCAAGATCGAAAGATATATCCATTCTGTTCAGGATGCCGAAATCGAAGTTGAATTCCCCCCCGGGGCACCACTCAAAAAGGTTATCAATATCTGCGCCAATAACTATCTTGGCCTATCCAGCCACCCCGAAGTGGTAAAAGCTGCCCATGCCGGTCTGGATGATAGAGGTTACGGAATGAGTTCTGTGAGATTCATCTGTGGAACACAGGACATTCACAAAGAACTGGAAAGAAAGATCACTGAATTCCTCGGAACCGAAGATACCATCCTTTTCCCATCTTGCATGGACGCCAATGCAGGAGTCTTTGAAGCCATCTTAAGTGAACAGGATGTGATGATCTGCGACAGGCTGGTGCATGCCTCCCTGATCGATGGAATCAGGCTTTGCAAAGCTGCCCAGGATTCCTTCAAGCACTCTGACATGGCACATCTGGAGGAAAAACTGATCCTCCATGCCGATAAAAGAAACAAGCTCGTTATCACGGATGGAGTCTATTCCATGGATGGTGACACCGCCAAGCTCGATGAAATGGTGGCACTCTGCGAAGAATATGATGCTATGCTACTCGTGGATGAATCCCATGCTTCGGGATTTATCGGAAAAAGGGGCCGGGGAACACATGAAAAGTGTGGAGTAATGGGCAAGATAGATATCATTACCACCACCTTCGGAAAAGCCCTGGGTGGAGCTTCCGGTGGCTGTGTATCGGGAAGGAAGGAACTGGTGGAGTTATGCCGCCAAAAGGCTCGCCCCTACCTCTTTTCCAATACGATTGCTCCCTCCGTGGTCGCAGGAGTGATCCGGGTGCTCGATATTCTTTCCTCCACCACCGAACGTCGTGATAAGCTGGAAAAGAATGCAAACTGGTGGCGCAAAAGCCTCACTGAAGCAGGCTTTGTCCTCCAACCGGGAGATACTCCCATCGTTCCGGTGATGCTCTTCAATGCCAAACTCTCCCAGGATTTTGCCAAAGACCTGTTTAGCGAGGGAGTCTATGCCATTGGATTCTTCCATCCAGTGGTACCCCAAGGTAAAGCCAGAATCCGCACCCAGATCTCCGCAGCTCACGAAATGCACCACCTGGAAAAAGCTCTGGATGCATTTGTGAAAGTCGGGAAGAAATATGATATTCTGGGCAAATCAAAAAAGGATATCACTGCCATGTATGGAGCTTAAAGCTCTGTAAAACATACAAAAACCATTGTGTTAAGCGCTTTCCAAGCATTAGGGAAAGCGCTTTTTTTTATTGACGCTAACTCAGCTTCAGAACTTAGGTAATAAAAACACATATTTCAGAGGTTATAGATGTCCAAACGCTTCCATGGTCATATCAGAAAGCAGCTTGAGGAAATCCATCAGGCAGGCACATATAAAACAGAGCGAATCCTGGGCTCTCCCCAAAGTGCGGAAATCAGGCTTTCCGATGGTAACAAAGTAATCAATTTCTGCGCCAACAACTACCTGGGGCTCGCCAATCACCCTGAAGTGATCAAAGCGGCAAAGGCGGCCATGGACGATTGGGGTTTTGGCATGGCTTCCGTCCGCTTCATCTGTGGCACCCAGTCCATTCACAAGCAATTGGAAGATAAGGTATCCAAATTCCTGGGCACGGAAGATACCATCTTGTATTCATCATGTTTCGATGCCAATGGCGGAGTGTTTGAACCTCTTTTGGGAGAAGACTCGGCCATTATCTCAGATGCCCTCAATCACGCTTCGATCATCGACGGAGTGAGGCTCTGTAAGGCCCAACGACATCGCTATGCCCACACAGACATGAATGATCTGGAAGCAAAGCTCAAGGAAACAGCAACAGCCAAATACAGGCTGATCGTAACCGATGGAGTGTTTTCCATGGATGGAGATATCGCTCCCCTGCCTGCTATTTGTGATCTGGCCGAAAAATATGATGCCCTGGTGATGGTTGATGATTCTCACGACACCGGTTACATTGGCCGGACGGGTAGAGGAACAGTCGAACACTGCTCAGTGGAAGGCAGAGTGGATATAATTACCACCACCTTTGGCAAAGCCCTGGGTGGTTCATCCGGTGGTTGCATCTCGGGAAGTAAAGAGATAATCGAATTGCTGCGGCAGCGCTCCCGTCCCTATATATTTTCAAACACTATCGCCCCCCCCATTGTGGGAGCTGTGATCAAGATTTTGGATATGCTAAACGAATCTACCAATTTCAGAAATCACGTGATCACCAATGCCAATTACTTCCGCAGAGGCATGCAGGAAGTGGGTTTCGACATCATCCCCAGTGCCACTGCCATCGTCCCTGTCATGATCTATGACGAACCACTGGCCGTGAAGATGGCGGATCAGCTCCTCAAAGAGGGAATCTATGTGATCGGATTCACCTTCCCCGTAGTTCCAATAGGCAAAGCCAGGATCAGAGTACAGCTTTCCGCAGCACACTCCCTCTACCATTTGGACAGAGCCATCGAGGCCTTTGTACAGGTGGGTAAAAGCCTGAAAATCCTTTCCTGATAAGCATCTAACTCGCGACATATTTGACCTCACGAACCAGAGGCTGAGCCCTTGATTGGCATAATAAGGCCATTGAATAATGGGTTGTAGGGCGTGGCCCTACTCCTTTTAGGGTGGTGGGCGGGAATAGAATTACAAAAATAAGCCTCACAACCAGCATATTTGGAAGTCTGTATTTCGATAAATCGGGATGTGCAACGGTCTTTCTCAGTAATCGACCGGGAATGGCCTTCTGATCAATCTATGGTATAGAAATAGATCCTGCCCTGTTCCCCGAAAAGATTAAAACCATCCTCCATGCGTTGCCAGCCATAGCGTTCGTAGTATGAATCATGATCGGTGGTTAGATACACTTTCTTATATCCGAGTCTATCCGCTTCCTGAACTCCGTGATTGAGCAACACACTTCCCAGCTTTCTGCCCCGGAATTCTGGTTCTATGTAGAGGCACGCCAGCCAGGGAAGCAGATCCTGCCGGCTGATCAGATCATTCGTGAGTAGTGCATAACAGCCACAAATCTTATCCTCATCCATCATCAGATAGAATCTGGGTAAGGCATTTTCGTCATTGGCCGAGTGACTGATAGCGTCATGATAGAAATTGTAATTCTCCTCTCTTCCCCACAGGCTGTGGATATATCTGGAGGCGGCTTCAATCCCCGGGGAATAGTCCCAAACATTGATGATTATCATATTAGTTAACCTATCCTTACTCTGATTTTATGAGCTACTCTGCGATCCAAAACATACCTGGCATCGCCGACCGCCACGATCAGATTGGGCTCTTCGGTTTCATTGCGGATCATATAGACAGATGCTCCACATGCCAGTCCCCGCTCGATGGTTCGGAGGTCACTATTGCAATAAACTGTTGCCTGCCTGCCTTCCGGAACCTGTTCCAGGCTAAGGCATTCCCCACTCAGTCTGCGGCATTGAGGCTTTTGATTGGTCAGCCTCCTTCCCCAGTTTCTCAGACGTACCCGATGTCTATTCGAAAGCATTTCGGCTCCCTCGTCCTATTAGTTTAAGATATTGATACATAGCTATCCCCAGAAGAGCACTGAAGCCTATCCACAGAAGTGATTGAATCCTGAAAGTGCTGATCTGGTAAAAGAGCGTGGCTATCAGCCAGGCCAGTATGGTGAGATAGATCAGTGAAAAGAACAGCCAGGTGCGGCCATGTTCTTTGAATAGCATTGTGAGTGCCGCCACACATGGAGAATACAATAGCACAAAAAGCAGATAGGCATAGGCAGCCTCCCATCCTCCAAAAGCCCTTGTTACTGTGCTTTTGAGTTCCACTCCTTCTTCTATGTACAAGGACTGCATGGTGCCCACAACCGCTTCTTTGGCAAAGATACCACTCACCAAAGCCACAGAAGCCTGCCAGTTATCCTTATTGATACCCATAGGACGGAATACAGGATTCAAAGCCTTTCCGCCCAGTTCGAGAATGGTGATCTTCTGCCCACCTGGAGTGAATGGATCTTTGATTTGAACCACTTTCAGCACGTTGATTAGAATAATTGCCAGGAGAATGGTTTTCCCTGCTCTGAGAATGAAATCCTTGAGCCGGTGCCAGGTATGCAGGAATATCCCCCTGCAAGTCGGAACATGGTAGGGAGGCAGTTCCATCACAAAATCCCCCGGTTCGGTTCTGAAGATCGTCCTTTTGAGCAAAAGTCCTGTTAACATTGCCATAAGAATCCCGCTCAAGTACAGGCTGAAGATCACCAGATCCGCCTTATCAGGGAAAAACATCAGTCCCATGAAAGTATAAACCGGTAATTTTGCTCCGCAGGATACAAAAGGAGTAAGCAAGGAGGCAAACACCCGGTCCCGTTTACTTTCGAGAGTTCTGGTAGCCATGATTGCAGGTACTGTGCAGCCAAAACCTACCAACAGCGGAATGAAAGCCTTTCCTGGCAACCCTATCCGCCGCATGAATTTATCCGCAATAAAAGCAGCTCTGGCCATGTATCCGGAATCTTCCAGGATCGATAAACTGAAGAATATAAAAAAGATCGGAGGTATGAAGGTGGCAATTGTCGTGATCCCCCCTCCCAGACCTTCACTTAGCAAAAATGTTAACCATTGGGGAACCAAAGCCCGATCCAGCAGCGCTGGAATCCCATCCACCAGAAGCCAGGAAAAACCAGCATCGATCAGATCGATAATGGGCTGGCTCAGCCTGACTGCCACCAGGAAGACCAGATACATCACAAAAAAGAATACCGGAAGACCCAGGATGCTGTTTAGGGTAATTTTATCAAGCCTATCTGAAAATGTGTGCTGGGATACATTCCTTCTGCGTACCACATCCTTGAGCAGCCCCCGAATGTATCCGAATCTATCATCCGCGATAACGGCTGTCCCCTGTTGACCTCTATGCTTGCAGATGCCCTGAACGATCTTTTCCACGGCGGGTCTGGTCTCGTCCGAGATCTGCTGTGAGACCTCTATATCACCTTCGATCAGTTTGAGTGATATCCATCTTGCCCGGGCATCGTTCTTGCTACTCAAAAGCGTTTCAATGGCATCGAGACCCTTTTCCACGATCTCATCATAATGGATCCTGGCCGGAATTTTGGGATCGCTCAAAGCCTCTGCTATCTCCCTTTTCAGGATTTGGTCATTCAGCCGTTTATTCAAAACCACCGGAAACACGTTGAATCCCAAATGCGTCGCCAGATGCTGGTAATCAATCCCGATCCCATTCTGGTAGCCAGATCAACCATGCTAAGCACCATCAGCATTGGCACTTCCATCTCCATGAGCTGGGTACTCAGATACAGGTTTCGTTCCAGATTGCTGGCATCTACCAGATT
>JAQUHL010000312.1 GCA_028683635.1 Candidatus Cloacimonadota bacterium | reverse complement strand
GTGAGCCGAGAGCGAATCATCGGCACAGAAAAATTCCCAGCCAATCTCGCGAACCCTGTTTGTACCAATATTGACCATTGGTTCGATGGCGAGAGTCATCCCCTTTTTCAGGCGGGGACCGCGTCCCCTCGTGCCGGAATTCGGGATCTGCGGTTCTTCGTGGAGATGCCTGCCAATGCCATGCCCGGTGAGATTATCAGCCACGTAGTAGCCGGCTGATTGCACATATTCACCGATGGCAGCGGAGATATCCCCCACCCGGTTTCCTTCCCGGGCTGCGGCAATACCGCGTTCCAAGGCAGTTCTGGTTACCTGCATCAATCGTTCGGCTTCCCGGGAGACATTGCCCACCGCATAGGTATGAGCGCCATCACCGTGGAATCCATCGCAGTAAACTCCCACATCGATGCCGATGATATCACCTTCTGCCAATACTTTCTTGGTAGAGGGGATGCCATGGACGATGCCCTGGTTTATCGAGGCACAGATTGCTGCCGGGAAAGGAGGCAAACCATCTGCCTGGTAACCTTTGAACGAAGGAACCGCACCACGGGAGCGGATAAAATCCTCGGCAAAATCATCCAGTTCCCTGGTACTGACCCCGGGACGGATCTGAGAAGCAAGCATAGCGAGCAGGAGCCCGACTATCTGGTTGCTCTTTCTCATCTTGTCTATGTCTTTTGCCGATTTGATTATTATCATCTTAGTTACCCGAACGGCTGCGAAGTTTTCCTTTCTTCATGAAGCCATCATAATGACGCATCACCAGGTGGGATTCGATTTGCTGAAGAGTATCGAGTGCCACACCGACCACGATGATCAATCCGGTTCCGCCAAAATAGAAGGGCAGGGAAAGCTGATCTCTCATCACTTCGGGAAGCAGAGCGATAAAGGCAAAAAAGATTGCTCCGGGTAGAGTGATCCTGGTAAGCACGTTGTTGATGTATTCCGCTGTTTTCTTGCCAGGTTTCTTGCCGGGAATGTGTCCACCATATTTGACCATGTTTTCTGCCATATCAGTGGGATTGAGCACAATCGCCGTGTAGAAATAGGCAAAGAAAATGATCAGCGTCACATAGATGATCGTATAGAGCCAGGCACCGGGAGAAAGCATCTGCTGGATGGTGGCCCAGACACCCTGACCCTTTCCGAAAAACTGGGCGATGGTGGCTGGTAGCATAATCACCGATTGGGCAAAAATGATGGGGATCACACCGGCGGTATTCACCCTGAGGGGAATATAGGTGCTCTGCCCGCCATAGACTCTCCTGCCCACTATGCGTTTGGCATACTGGACGGGAATCTTGCGCATGGCTTCGGTAACCAGAATCACGGCAGCGGTAACAAAAACCATCAGCAGGATGGCGATAATGGCCTTCCAGAATGGTGTGCTACCGGCTATGACCAGAGTAAAGAGCTGAATAAATCCTTCCGGGTAACGGGCAACTATACCGGCAAAAATGATCAGCGATATTCCATTGCCGATTCCGTTCTCGGTGATCTGCTCGCCTATCCACATCACGATCATCGTGCCTGTCACCAGGGTCACAATCCCCGTGAAATGAAAGAGGAACCCGGGGTTTACCACCACTCCAGCCATTGAAGAACTGGAGAGCCAGGTGGTAATCGTGACTGCGTTGAAAGCAGCCAGCGCCACGGTTCCGTAGCGGGTGATTTGGTTCAGCTTTTTCTGTCCGTCTGCGCCTTCCTTACGAAGTTTTTCAAAATAGGGGATGATGCTTCCCAGAAGCTGGATCACGATCGAGGCCGTGATATAGGGCATAATTCCCAGGGCGAAAACCGAAGCGCGCTCAAAGTTTCCTCCCACGAATATATTGAGCATGTCAAATAGAGTTCCACCGGACTGGCGCTGCAGATCTGCAAAGAACTGTTTCAGTGCGGAGAGATCAACTCCCGGGACGGGAATAAAGCTTCCCAGCCGATAGAGAACCAGAAAGAAGGCTGTATAAAGCAGCTTTTTTTTCAGATCCGGGATCCGGAACATGTTGACGAGCGTATTGGTCACGCTAAATTACCTCCGCCTTGCCACCGTTCTTTTCAATCGCTTCGATTGCACGTTTGGAGAAGGCATGAGCTTTGACATGAACGGTGCGGTTAAAATCTTCCTGTGTTGCAGCGAGGACTTTGACGGGGAATTTACCTTTTTTGCCTTTGGCTGGAATGAGCCCCATGGCTTCCAGCCTGGCAATGTCAAATTCTGTCTCTTCCAGGGCTTGCAAACGATTAAGATTGAGAATCCGGTAGTTCACGCGGAAGATGTTTTTGAATCCGCGCTTGGGTAAGCGGCGGTTCATTGGCATCTGACCACCTTCAAACCAGGCTGGCACACCGCCACCGGAGCGGGCTTTCTTACCTTTGTGTCCGCGTCCGGCCTGGTGACCTTGTCCGGTTCCTTGACCTTTACCGAGGCGTTTTTTGAATTTTCTGCCGGCAGGTCTGCCAAGATTTGATAATGTAAGCATGTTATTCTCCCTGCTGGTCTTCTACTTTTACTAAGTATGAAACCTTATTTATCATCCCGCGAATCACGGGGTTATCATCATGAATTCTGCTCTGCCCGATTTTGCCGAGTCCCAGAGCTTCAATGACCTTCTTGTGAGCTACAGTGCGTTTGATGGTACTGCGGATCTGTGTAACCTTGATCTTCATTATTCCTCCGTGGGAGATTTTTCCGGAACGTCCCTGCCGGTGAGTTCGGAAATGCTCTTGTTGCGCAGACGTGC
>JAQUHL010000025.1 GCA_028683635.1 Candidatus Cloacimonadota bacterium | reverse complement strand
AGGATCACCTGAACCGGATTGGCGGTGGCGCAGAAGATTGTGCACACTTCCCGGCAATCCTTGATGGCAGGCAGGACGTTGATGGGAAAGGCATTGCGCATGATGATCAGGAAGCTGTGCCCGGCAGCCAGACGATGGAGGTTTTGGACGGCGAGATCGATAAGCTCGTTATCCGTGCCGTCTTTACGGATCAGGCAGGGACCCGAGGCTTCACAGAAAGCAAGGCCAAACTTGATCCCGGGAACACAATTTACCATCGTTTCATAGAGGTCTTCCACAGATTTGATAAAGTGGCTTTGTCCCAGGATGATATTACAATCTTCAGGGAAAGAAAGCGGCTCAAGAATTAGTTCCATGATGTCCTTCTTTTCTGTATTTATGAGCCTGATGCCAGCCAGGGAATGAGTAAGCCGGTAAAACTCACGGCTCCATTTTTTTAGAGCGGGCTTATTTTGTAAACTCTTTTTTTAGCCTCAATGCCGGATAAATTATTTGACGAAATGCTGCGGGTTCAAAACTCTTGCATCAAGAGAATGAAATTCTGCAAACTGAGAGGAATAAGCATGAAAAGACTGTTTATCACGATCCTGATCCTGGTGGCAATTGCTATTGTTAATGCCCAGGAAAAATCCAATCCCCTGCGGGATTATCTGAACGAACCGGCTCTGGAAACCTGGTTTGAAGCCATCGACTATCTTGAGGATGAATGTTTTGAAGAAGAAAGCTCCCTGGGAGCCCAATTGAACCTCGTTTATATCCTGAATATGGAAGCTGAAAGGATTCTGGAACGGTTGATGGAGCATCAGGACACACTCTCCAATGCCCAAAGATTTATGCTGGGAAACATTCTGTTGAGCATAAATAGATATGAAGACGCCCTGAAGATCTATGATAAGCTCAATGCCGACTTTCCCAAATGGTCCTGCCCCTGGAGGCACAAAGGGGAAACTCTGTTTTGGATGAAGGATTATCTCCGGGCAGCTCAATCCCTGGAAAAAGCGATCGAAACCAATCCTGAACACTACGATGCTTATATCTGGATGGCGCTTACTCAAAATGAACTCGCCGAATATGCAAAGGCTCTGGAAAGCTTGGAAAAAGCCTTCAAACTCGATCCGAATGCCGAGGACAGCCATTTTGACGAAGAAATCCCGGAAGGCACGATCGAAAAGCTCTATCAGGAGCTGAAAACCAAGACGGGAAAATGAGCAGTTCCTCATCCATGAAGTTGTTTTCCCGCCACTATAAAAGAATCTGGGTTTTGGGAATCATGGCTGCTCTGCTAAGCCTGATCAGCTATGGAATCGCCAAGCTCTCTTTTTTGGAAGACATTGAATCCAAGACTGTGGATTACCGCTTCCGGCTGGCACCCCGGGTGCAGGATGCAGATTCCAGCGTGGTGATGATCGCCATCGATGATGGCTCGCTCTCCTTTGCGAGCCAGGAACTGAAACAGGGCTGGCCCTTCCCCAGAGAATATTATGCCGTGGTGAGTGAATACCTCACCGGGCAGGGTGCACGGGCGGTGATCTTTGATATGATCTTCGATGATCCTGATTTTGACAGGATAGATGTCTCTGCCGAGGATTCCGACGGGCACTTTGCCTACGTGATGGCTGCAGGGAGTAAGGTCATCCTGGCACAGCTTCTTTCTCACCAGGAAACTGAAGTGGATGAATTGCTTACCCGGCATCAGCTTCCCTATGCAGTGGATCACCTGCCCAATCTGAATGTCTGGAAGGGTACACGCAGCCCCCTGCCGGAGTTTAGTTATGCTGCCCGGGGAGTGGGAGCAATCAACCTTTTGGAATCCAAAGATTCCACCATCCGCACTGTTCCGGCAGTATATAACCTGAAGGGCAAGCATTACCCCAGCCTGGCGCTATCCGCGATTATGAACGGCGAGAAGACCTTTCCCCAGGAAAAGTTCAAACGTATCCCCTTGAACCAGAAAGGTGAGCTTTATCTGAATTGGTATGGTCCCGGGGGGATCAACCAGACCTTTAAGTACCTGCCTTTCCAGGATGTGCTGAAATCTGCCGTGGCTAAGCTGCTGGGTTGGGACCCCGTAATCGGAGACGGATATTTCAAGGATAAATACGTCATCATTGGAGCTACCTCTGGTGGACTGATGGATCTGAAGACCAGTCCCTATACCTGGGGGATGCCCGGAATGGAAGTCTGGGCGACTGCGATCAGCAATATCAAAAATGAGGATTACATCCGTTTCCTGCCGGGGATCTGGCATCTTTTGATCCTCTTTGGAATCAGTTTCCTGGTGCTGATTCTGGTAGGCAGAGTAAGCTCTTCCCTATCAGCTTTCGGGGTGATGCTGGCTCTGCTTGTGCTGCTCTTTGCTGCGTATTATTCATTTTATGCAGCGAGATTCATCCTGCCGGTAAGTGTTCCCATCCTCAATCTGCTGCTATCCTGGCTCTTCATCCTTACCCTCAGCTACATCATGGAAGGCAAGCACAAGAGAGAACTGCGGATGATGTTCAACCGCTATCTGCATCCCGATCTGGTGGATAGGATTGTGGACAATCCGGATCTTGTGCAGATGGGCGGCGAGGAATACCAGGCTACTGTGATGTTTTCCGACATCTACAACTTCACCGGCTTCTCCGAGAAGCATACTCCCACCGAACTGGTTAGCTATCTGAACGAGTACTTCAGCCAGTTTACAAATTCCATCCTGGATTATAAGGGCCTGCTTGACAAATATACAGGCGATGGACTGATGGCCGTCTTTGGAGTGCCAATCCCCAATCCGGATCATGCTTATTGGGCGTGTAAGGCAGCCCTGGCGCACAGGGATTTTAGCCTGGAATTCAAGAACAGGACGGATCTGAACTCAGCCCAGTTCTTCCATCTGAACACCCGTCTGGGGATTAATTCCGGACCCTTGGTGGCTGGAAACATCGGTAGCGAGAGGAGAATGGAATATACCTCGATAGGCGATACCGTCAATCTCTCCGCCCGCCTGGAAGGAGTGAACAAGGTGTTCAAGACCCACATTATCATCAGTGAGGCCACCTATATCCAGGTGAAGGACAAAATGTTTTGCCGGGAGCTGGATTTTCTGAAGGTGAAGGGCAAGAAGGAACCTACCCGCATCTTTGAATTGATTGCCGAACGTGATAAGGTGGATGCCTCCGAATATGGCTGGATATCGGATTATGAAAGGGCTCTGGCAGAATACCGGGCCGGTAACTGGGATGCTGCCCTGAAGGGATTTCAAGCTCTGGCAGAGGAGCCACTGAACGACGAAGCTTCCAGGACTCTAATCAAAAGATGCGAGATTCTGAAGCTCAATCCTCCCAAAGATTGGGAAGGCATCTTCACTCTCGATGAAAAGTAGCTTGACAAAATTGGGCTGTTTAGAACTGATTGGCTCAAGAAACAAGACACTGATATAAAAAGAGAAAAAAGAATATCAAGACAGGAGAACCAAAGATGAAAAAACTATTCATTATCCTATCTCTCGTCCTACTTTTGGCACTCACTGCCTGTGGTCCCAACCGCAATGTGCAGCGGGTATCCACAGATCAGACGACGGATCTCAGTGGCCGCTGGAACGACACTGATTCCCGCCTCGTGGCAGAAGAAATGGTACGGGATCTCTTGACCCGTCCCTTTGTTGGCAATTTCACTTCGAAAAATGGCCGTCCTCCCTATGTAATCGTTGGCACCGTTAAAAACCTCAGTTCCGAACACATAGCCACAGATGTCTTCGTGAAAGACATCGAACGCGAACTGCTCAATTCAGGCACTGTTCGTTTCGTGGCCTCACGCTCTGATCGGGACGACATCCGTGATGAAAGGCTGGATCAGCAATCCCAGGCAACCGAGGAAAGCGCAAAACGTCTTGCTGCCGAGGTCGGTGCAGATTATATGCTTCAAGGCTCGATCAAGACTATTATAGACAGAGTCGAAGGCGTCCAGGCAAAATTTTATCAGGTGGACATGCAGCTCATCAATATCGAAAACAACCTCACCGAATGGATGGGAAACAAGAGCATCAAAAAGGTAGTGTCGCAGCGCGGTTACAAGCTATAAGTTATTCCATATCATAAGGTAAAGTAAATATCGTGGTTTGCGGATCCGAAATCCCAATATCCAGATCAGCTATCCCCATAAGCTGAGGAGTTGGTTTTTCGGATCCTCTTTTTGTAGGGAAGCACTTAAGATCTTTTCCGTCTCAAACGGGAAGAATAAAAAAAAAAGTAAGCCGGGTTATGGCTTAAGAGGAGAAAAAATGAAACGTGTATGTTTCGCAGTCTTGTTTTTGGCAACTCTGCTGATCATGGGTTGTGGCAGTATGGCTACCCAGACCAAGCAGTATAAGGATTTGGATGTATTTTTGGCTAACCGCAATATCGATGGGCTCATCACTCAGATCGAGGCACAAAAGGGCAAGGCCTACAAAGAAAAGGACATGGTATTGTATAATCTGGATCTGGGTATGCTTTACAGGTATAAGGGAGATTATGTAAAAAGCACCGCTCATCTGGACGAAGCAGAGCGCCTGATGGAAGAGTTCTATACCAAAAGCCTATCCAAAGGAGCAGCTTCACTGCTTTTGAACGACAATGCTTTGGATTATTTTGGCGAAGACTATGAGGATATCTATACTAACGTCTTCAAGGCTATGAACTATTTGCAGAGAACCAGCCTTGATTCCGCCTTTGTGGAACTCCGCAGAGTGAATGACAAGCTTTCCTTCCTCGAAGACAAGCATCAGAAGATCAAACAGGAATATTCAAAATCCGATGATAAAAAGCTGGAATTTGAAGTAGGCAGCAACCAGTTTTCCAATTCTGCCTTGGGCAGATATCTCAGTATGCTGGCATATAAGGCAGAAGGCAAACCCTATGATGCCAATGTTGACTACAAAAAGATCGAAGAAGCTTACAAAATTCAGCCTGAAATCTACAAGAATAAGATGCCCGAAATTCGGGATCCCTTGCAAAAGGACCTGGGACCAACTCTGAACGTCGTTGCCCTGGTGGGAAAATCTCCCCAGAAAAAAGCCAGACAGGTTCATATCAAGACTCTTGCCAACCAGATCGTGATAGTATATGTGGATAAGTCCGTTGAAGATCGGACAATCTCCTGGCCCGGGATCAACCCCAACCTCTATTTTAAATTTGCCCTTCCTTACATCGTCAATGAAGAATCCCCAGTGGGCAAGGTCAGAGCGATAATCGATGATGGCGCTCAGACAGTGGAACTGAACAAGATCGAGGATATCGGCGACGTTGCAGTCCACACCTTCAAGATCAAGGAACCCCTGATCTATACCAAGAGCATTACCCGTTCAGTCGTTAAGGGTGTGGCTGCAGCCATTGCCAAACAGAAAGTTGATGATGAAGTGAGCAATCCGATCGCTGCTGCCGCTGCCAAAATTGCTATAGACGCCGGTGTGGCCGCCACGGAAAATGCCGATTTGAGAACTTCCAGATTCTTCCCGAACGATGTCCTCGTGGCCGAGATTCCTCTTCCTGAGGGCGATCACAAGGTTAAGCTGGAATTCGTATCCAAAGATGGTGTGACAACTCTGTACTCAGAGGAATACCCCGCCGTTAAGGTGACCCCCAAAAACCTGAGCCTGGTAGAATCCTGGTACATTCAATAGTTATAAGATAAAGGAGCACTTCACATGCCAATTACCAAATTGGAGCAAATGTTAGATCAACTCAAAGGCAAAAGCAAAAAACGCCTGGTGGCCGCTTTTGCCAACGATTCTCACACCATCTGTGCAGTTTACAATGGAGTGAAGATCGGCATCATCGATGGCATCCTGGTCGGAGATGAGAAGATCATCAAAGAGACCTGTGCCCGTGAGAACATACCCACTTCTGCATTCAGGATCGTAAATGAGCCAAACGAGCTTAAAGCTGCTGCCTTATCTGTGGACCTGATCAACCGGGGAGAAGGAGATTTCCTGATGAAGGGCCTCCTCAGCACAGATAAATATATGCGTGCCATCCTGAACAAAGAATGTGGCCTGATGAATCCGGGAACGGTTTTGAGCCACGTGACCGTCGTTGAACCCAAATCCTACCCCAAGCTCTTGATAGTTGGCGATGTGGCGATAATCCCCCTGCCCGATCTGAACCAAAAGATCGCAATAGCAAATTACCTGATCAAAACCGCCCACAGCCTGGGTATTGCAAAACCCAAGCTGGGGATCCTTTCCGCTTCCGAGCAAACCATGCCCAAGCTGCCCTCCAGTGCCGATGCAGCAATAATCTGCAAAATGGCAGAGCGGGGACAGATTGCCGGTGCCATCGTTGATGGCCCCCTGGGGATGGATCTGATGATCGATCCGGAAAGTGCAAAGATCAAAGGCCTGAAGAGCGAGATCTGTGGAGATGCGGATTGTATCCTCTTTCCCAATATCGAAGCAGGTAACACCTTCTACAAGACCATGACCAAGCTCTGCGGTGCAGAACTCGGTGCAATCGTGATGGGAGCCCGGGTTCCAGCCGTGCTGTCCTCCCGTGGTGATAGTGAACAGGTGAAGCTCTATTCCATTGCCCTTGCGGCACTTGGTTGTAACTAAATAAAATGGAAAAACGCTCGATAAGCTCCTTCCAGGATCTCACAAGCTACTTGAAGAGCGGGCACCGAAAAACTAAAATTGCCGTTGCCAACGGCGAAGATAGAAATACCCTCGGAGCTCTTGCCAGAGCTGTTAACGAGGGATTTATCGCCGGTATCTTGCTCGGTCCGAAAGATCGGATCGGGCAAGCCTGCCGGAATGAGCAGATCGACCCTTTGCTCTTCACTATCATTGATTATGATCCGGACAATGCCGTCCGGGAAGCAGTCCGCATGGTCAAATCCGGAGAAGCGGACGTATTGATGAAAGGCCTGATCGGTACCGATAAATTTCTGAAAGCGGTGCTTGACAAGGAAAAAGGCCTGCTGCTTCCCAAGACCGTGATGAGCTATGTCTGTGCCCTGGAAATCCCTAAATATCACAAGCTGCTCTTTATCACTGATCCGGCAGTGATCCCGGTTCCAGATCTGGACCAGAAGATTGCCATGACCAATTATGCCGTGAATATGGCGAATCGCTTTGGGATAGACAGACCAAAGGTGGCTCTGATCTCGGGAACCGAGAAGGTTAATCATGCTTTGCCTTCCACGATTTATGATGCCCTGATCTGCAAGATGGTAAACCGGGGGCAGATGAAGGATTGCATTATTGACGGCCCGCTGGATGTGTTTTTGGCCTGTGACAAGGAAAAGGGAGCCATCAAAGGTGTCGAAACTCCCGTGGCAGGAGATGCGGATATCCTGGTCTTCCCCAATATTGAATCCGCAAACAGCTTTTACAAAGGTCTGATGGTCTGGGCAGGTGCCGAACTGGCAGGATTGATCCAGGGAACCATCAAACCAGTAATCGTGATGTCCCGCAGTGAGAGCGCTGCCTCCAAATACTATTGCATTGCACTTTCCTGCCTGATGGCGGAGGAGATGTGAAGCTTGCCATTGCCTCCGATCATGCCGGTTTTGCCCTAAAGGAGGCAATAAAAGATTTTTTCAAGTCCTATGAGTTTGAAGATTTTGGCACCCATTCTACAAACTCCATGGATTATCCTGATACCGGAAAGCCTGCTGCTTTGGCCGTTGCTGAAGCCAAGTGCGAAAAAGGCATCCTGATCTGCGGCAGCGGGATTGGAATGAGTATCACAGCAAACCGGATACCCGGCATTCGGGCAGCCTTGTGCCTGAATACAGATTTTGCGAAGCTCTCCAGAATACACAACGATGCCAATATCCTGGTTCTGGCCGGACGCTTCACCGGCATTCCCTATGCCCTCGAAATTGTTCAAACCTGGCTCGATACCTCATTCGAAGCCGGCAGACACCAGATCCGGATAGAGAAGATAGATCTCTGATTTACAGGACGAACACATAGGACACGGAGGAGAACAGAGACACAGTATGTTATTCTCTGTGTCTCTGCCTACTCCGTGCCCTCTGTGTTCAAAAAGAAAAAAAACATACGTGAGGAATAAATGAAACACCTTCAGAAACACGATCCCGAACTCTATGCAGCAATGCACAAAGAGCTTGTGCGTCAGCGGGAAAACCTGGAACTGATAGCATCAGAAAACTTTACTTCCCTTTCGGTGCTGGAAGCGCAAGGCTCCGTTCTTACCAATAAATATGCGGAAGGCTATCCCTACCGCTGGAGCAAAAAAACCGGAAAGGTGAATTACAACCTCTATGGCAGATACTATGGCGGTTGTGAATATATCGACGAAGTGGAACGTCTGGCCATTGAACGTGCCAAAGAGCTTTTCGGAGCTGAACATGCCAATGTCCAGCCCCATGCCGGTTCTCAGGCCAATATGGCAGCCTACTTCGCTCTGGTGAATCCCGGTGATACCGTCCTTGCCCTTGAGCTATCTCATGGTGGCCATCTCACTCATGGCCATCCCTTAAGCTTTTCCGGCCAGCTTTATAACGTGATACACTACAACGTCCGTAAAGATACCGAGCAGTTCGATTATGAAGAGATCCTGCGTCTGGCTGAAGAACACAAACCCAAGATGATCCTTACTGGTGCGTCCGCCTATCCCAGAGCCATTGATTTTGCCAGGTTCCGTGAGATAGCGGATCAAGTCGGAGCCAGATTCATGGTTGATATGGCTCATATTGCCGGGCTTGTGGCGGCGGGATTGCATCAGAATCCGGTTCCCTATGCCGATGTGGTAACCACCACTACCCACAAAACTTTACGCGGTCCAAGATCCGGACTCATCCTCTGCAAGGAAGAATTTGCCAAAGATATCGATGCCAAGGTCTTCCCGGGTATCCAGGGCGGACCTCTGATGCACGCCATCGCAGGAAAGGCTGCTGCTTTCCAGGAAGCACTCCAACCCGAATTCCGTGAATACCAGACTCAGGTGATGGCAAATGCCCAGGCGCTTGCCAAAGATTTGATGGGCAATGGTTTCAAATTGGTCTCCGGTGGAACGGATACGCATCTGATGCTGATCAATCTGGGTACCGAAGAAGAAGGCGGTCCTTCCGGAAAGAAGATGGAGGAAGCTCTCGACAAAGCCGGCATTACAGCTAACAAGAACACAGTTCCTTTTGATACCCGCTCACCCTTTGTGGCCTCGGGCATCAGGCTGGGAACCCCATCCGTCACCACTCGCGGTATGAAACAAGCCCAAATGAAGACCATTGCAGATTTCATCAAACGCGTCTATGAAAACAGTGAAAACGAAGACTACCTTGCCAGCCTCAAGCTGGAAGTCCGGAAACTCACCGATCAGTTTCCCCTGTATCCTGAATTAGGTTAAGTAAGCTTGCCGATCTGGCAATACCCTATACTTTGGAATATAATGAAAAGCTATCCGGCAGAATCAAGCTGCCGGATTAAACGGGAGTGTTAATGAGCTTGAAAACATTTCCTGGGGGAGTTCACCCCCACGATCACAAACATTACTCTGAAAACGCTGCCATCACCCAGTTTCCGCTGCCCGAACGGGTCATCATCCCGATGTCCCAACACATTGGTGGTCCATCGGTCCCGATCGTCAAGATCGGAGACGAAGTGATCACCGGGCAGGTTATTGCTGAAGCCGGAGGCTTCGTCTCCATCCCCCAGCATGCCACCATCAGCGGAAAAGTGACCAGGATCGAGAAGTTTGCCCACCCCACGGGTAACAAACAGCTCGCAATCGAGATCACTTCGGATGGCAAAGACACCTCCATCGAACTTTGCGATGAAGAAAACTATTTTGATCTCAGCCCCGAAGAGCTTAAAGCCAGAATCCTGGCTGCCGGCATCTGCGGAATGGGAGGTGCAGGATTTCCGACCCATGTAAAACTATCACCTCCTGCTGATAAACCCATCGATACCGTGGTTCTCAACGGGGTGGAATGCGAACCATACCTCACCTCGGACTACCGTCTCATGCTGGAAAGAACAGAAGATATCCTGCGCGGACTGAAGATCATCATGAAAATTGTCGGTGCCAAAAAAGGCATTGTCGGCATCGAGGCCAACAAACCCAAAGCCATCACTATCATGGAACGTTTCACAGCCCAGTTTCCAGATCTGGAAGTGGTTCCGCTCAAACTGCAATACCCGCAGGGAGCGGAAAAACAGCTCATCTATGCCACAACCAGACGCCGGGTTCCCAACAAGGGTGGCCTGCCCATGGCTGTGGGAGTAGTGGTACAGAACGTTGGTACCGCAGTTGCCATCTATGAGGCAATACGCTATAAAAAGCCCCTGATCGAGAGAATTATCTCCGTTACGGGCTCCATCGTCAAGCATCCATTGAATCTCCTTGCCAGGATTGGAACCCCATATTCGGCTCTTTTGGAGTATTGTGAGGGAACCACCGCCGAGATCGGTAAAGTTATCTCCGGTGGCCCGATGATGGGTTTTGCCATCCCCAATCTGGATGCCCCCATGACCAAGGGAAGCTCCGGTCTGGTAATCATGAACAAGTCCGAAGCCAGGCTTATGGAAGAAAAAACCTGCCTGCGCTGTGCCCGTTGTGTGGATGTCTGCCCGCTCAATCTGATGCCGAGTCTGATTGCATCAGCGGTCAAGGCCAAAAACCTGGAAATGGCATATAAGGCCGGCTTGAATGATTGCATGAAATGCGGCAGTTGCGCCTATGTCTGTCCTGCCCAGATCCGCCTGGTTCAATGGATAGACACCGGTAAGATCCGCTGGCAGGAAATGCAGAGAGCCAAAAAGTGAGGATACACCATGAAAGATAAGTTTACCGTTTCTCCCGCACCTCATCTTCACGACCGGACTACCATCCCGACTGTGATGTGGAACGTGGTGCTCGCCCTTGTCCCCGCTTTGATCTTTGCAGTCTATTATTGGGGATTCAAAAGCCTGCTGCTGACGCTGCTTGGGGCTGTTTCGGCAGTGGCAACCGAGGCCTTGATCCAAAAGCTCCGCAAAGTTCCGATCGCCGTGGCTGATGGTTCTGCCTTCCTCACGGGTATGCTGCTTGCCTATAATATCCATGTTGGAGCGCCCTTCTGGCTACCGATCGTCGGTTCAGTTTTCGCCATAGCCGTGGGAAAACAGGTCTTTGGCGGGCTGGGTAACAACCCCGTCAATCCAGCGCTGTTGGGCAGAGCCTTTCTTTTGGCCTCCTGGCCCACTCTGATGACTGGTGGCTGGGTTAAAACCCTCAAAGGATCAATCAGCGGAATCAATCCCGATCTGATCGCCAATAATCTCAAAGAAATCGCTCCCAAGGCCTTTGATCTGGTTACGTCCGCCACCCCTCTCAAGGTTGCTCAGACGCTCCGGGACAGCACCTGGATCAGTTCGCTTTCCAGTGATGTCCACTTAAATGCCACCGTAGCGACCAATACCTTCAACAGCCTGTTCGATTTCAGTACCTTAAAAGAGCTCTTTTGGGGAAACGTTGGTGGTTGCATAGGTGAAGTATCTGCCTTTGCCCTGCTGCTCGGTGCAGCCTGGCTTTTATACAAGAACAT
>JAQUHL010000311.1 GCA_028683635.1 Candidatus Cloacimonadota bacterium | reverse complement strand
GCGTTTTGCCCGCTCTATCATCTCATTTGCCGTTTGGGCTTTGTTATTTTTCAGGAAGTAAGTGTCGAGATCTCTGAATCCTGCGGCGTAATTGGCAATCAGCTTTTGCATATTGCTGTCCTTATAGACCCGGGAGTTATCTATGGAGCGGTATTGATACAAGCTCTCGACGTTTTTGGTCATGCGTTCCGCATCGATCTGATCTTCAGTTCTTGTGGGCACCAGACGTACCACCATTCCTTCCTTGCGGGTGTATTTTTCGAAGCCCAGATAGCTTTCGCATGTAACTGCAAAGTAGATGGGACGTTTGCCAAAATTATCCTTGATGATCTGCCAGGCTGCATAATCCGCCGTGATGTAATCCGCACTCTGGGGGAGGCTTCTGCGGAAGGGCTCGCTTTTCTCCCAGTTAGGTTCAGCCGGTAGAGTGATCCCAAATCTCATCTCGGGGGGGATCTGTCCGGATTGGATGCCCAGATAATAGGTATCACCCCTCTTTTCCACAACGTCGCTGGCTTCCAGGAAAGGCTTGCGTTGGGTGATGGTCATCCGATTCCCCTTCCTGTCGCGGACGGGAATGGTTTCGAAAACGGGATTTTCGATCAGATCCCAGGCTTTATCCGGGAAATTGAGCAGGATACCCTCTTTGTCCCGCAATTGCTTCAGATACCAATCCGTGTTCAGCAATGACAGGTTAGCAATCGAGACGTCCTTGCGTATTCCCTTGAGGTATTTATTCTTATATTCCAGAGCAGTCTTCATAGCTGTCACGCTTTCCGGACTGGGATGGACGTCCTTGGCTGGATAGATGTTTTCCAGATTACGGGCCTGGGGGTCATCCACTGCCTGGGCATACCAGAGCGGGAAGGTATCATTGTCACCATTAGTGAAGATGATGGCATTTTCCTCCAGGGAATTCAGGAAATTGATGCCATAATCCAGGGCGATGAGTTCTTCCGAGCGGTCGTGTATCCGGTACTGGCTCGCCAGATTGATGAGCGGCAGGGCACAGATGATGATCATGGCAGCGATCTTGAGCTGCTTTTGTTTGAGGTTGTGCACGATGGCCAGAGCACCGATTCCCAGCCAGATAGCCCACATATTGTATGCAGTTACAAAGAAATAGTCACGATCCCGCACCTCACCGGAGGATAGATTGATGATAAACACCCAAATGATGGTTGTAAAGAGGATAAAGGGCAGGAAATAGAAAAAGCTGTGACGATTCTTCTTGAACTGGAACCAGGCACCGATCGTGCCCAGCATTGTAATTATCAGCCCACCCACGGAGCTGATCAGCTTGTCCGGAACCTTCAGCCAGGCAGAAAGAGTCTCTGCCTCAAACCATTGCCAGCCAAAGTAGCGCAGGAAATGATGACCAATCTGATCCCCAAAAAAGCTACCCCGGCGTTCCATCATCGAGGTCAGGCCATATTGCCTCCTGAATACATAATCCAGGAAAGGCCTCATGGTGCTGGGATCACCTTCATTGATGAAGGGTCTTTGTGCTGCCCGGATCATCAGATACAGATGGGAGGAAAGCCCGACCAGGACCAGACCTCCGCCGATCAACCAGACAGGAAGAGAGAAGGTATCTCTAAGTTCTATGAAGAGCAGGATCAGACCTGTCACCATGAAGCCCCATTTATCCATGGCATCGATATTGGCGCTGGCTCCGATCTTCCCAAAGATCAGATACATCACAAAGAGCAGGATAGTATAGCCAATTGCCTTCTGCCAGAAATTGCTCTTGCGAATTCCATTGGCAAGTGTGGGATACAAAACCACAAAGAGCACCGCTGGAGCTACCTGTAATGCGCTCTGATGCACACAAAAACCCAGGAAAAACAGATATACGATAAAGAGGATCAGGTTCTGATGCGAATAGTCCTCCGTCTTTTTTACCCAGACAAGGGTCAGCCACATGGTGATATTCACGAAAAAGACCAATCCGGAATAGACTTCTGCCTCGACTGCATACATCCAGAAAGTAAAAGAAAACGCCGTAAACAGCGCTGCCATCGCCCCCGCAAAGACAGCTTCCCAGGCTTTGATTTTGAACATACTTACCAATTGAACCGTTATCAGATAGGTAAACATTACGGCAAATGCCGAAGTCAGCACCGATATGAAGGCTGCGATCACGGCATGGGAGATGAATCCTCCAAACAGGGCTACAAGAGCTCTGCCAAAGAGGATGTAAAACGGATTTCCGGGTGGATGGGGCACTCCCAGGATACTGATGCAGGTGGCATATTCTCCGCTATCCCAAAAGGACATGCTTCGGGCCTGGGTGAGCATATAGATCACCAAAGCAAAGAGAAAGACTGCCCAGGCAACATAGGTATTGGTTTTACCGGGCACAATATCCATTGGCTTGGGACGCTCAAAACTGCTGCTTGCTGCCTGGATCCTTTCCGGTTTTTCATAGGCCTTGGCAGGCTTGGCAGGCGTAGCCTTCTGCTTTTCCTGAATAACTTTTCTAATATCTTGTTTGGACATTTATACTCCTTGTAACAATCCTTGAACGCTCTGATCAATCCAGAGCCAATATTTATCCAGCTCTATTTTGCATAACCAGCATCAGTCCTTCAATCCGGATTTTGCCGTGCTGGCGATGATATGTTTTTGGGCAAAGATGAAGATGATCAGGATCGGCAGGATACTGAAGCTGGAAGCAGCCATCAGAAGGGTTGTCTGAGTGGAAGCCTCCTGGTTGAAATAGCTCAAGCCCACCTGCAATACCCTCAGTTCCGGACGGTTAGTCATCA
>JAQUHL010000024.1 GCA_028683635.1 Candidatus Cloacimonadota bacterium | reverse complement strand
CTGATCTCGTTGATCCATCTCAAAATAGACATCATGCCAGAGTCTCCACCTGGCATACTGGCAAGCAGTTTGCAGGCTGCCGATTTGTGAATTCCTTTTACGTTCATCATTTCCATATTCCTCTGTGTGCGCCCAGGCTACTTTAGCAAAAGCATTTTTTTGCTGATGCTCTTTCCAAAGCTTGTTAACCGGTAATAGTACATTCCGCTGGAGCAAGCCCGGCCGGAGCTGTCCTTACCATCCCAGACAACGGAATGCGGACCGATCGATTCATGCTTATTCAGCAGATGCTTCACAAGCTGTCCCTTGAGATTGTAGATGGAGATCTGAACACTCCCATCTACGGGCAATTCATAACTGATGGTTGTGGATGGATTGAAGGGATTGGGGTAATTTTGGCTCAAGATAGCTATGGGAGAGACGGGGCTGCAATTTTGCGGATCAGATATGCTTATCTGGTAGAAATTGGTGGGGCTCTTGCTCTGCCTCAACTGCTTGCTGCTCATCCGATAGATGCTCTTATTCGTGGGTCCCGATTTCGTTCCCGTATAGTGGAACACCAGATAGGAATTATCCGGAGTAATCACTTCTCCATCATCGAGATAGGCACATATATGCAGCAAGCTGTCCTCCACCACTACCGCACCCTTGCACTCATCGTTTACATATAGCCCGATTTCTGCTGGTAACTCTCCATTTTTGGCACTTGGAAGAGTGATAAAAAAGGATGTATAGGAAGTCTTTTCAGTGTAGGAGAAAGCGATGGGAGTTCCCAAAGTTAAGGGGGGAACCGGATCCGGATTGTTCCAGACAAAGGAGCAATCCTCATCACTATAAAGAATCACAAGATCGCCATAATTGAGGATGAATTTCTCTCCATGAAGCCAGGAACCATCCGCCAGTTTATACATCGTCCACTTGGCCGTTTCTATGATGGAAAGCTGATCCAGCACCGAGGCCAGGGCATCAAGAGGTTTTGCGCTTTCTCTCACGAAATAGCCAACCCAGTTTTCCTCATAATCAAATCGATTATGTAGGTGTACCACAGTTTCCGGGGGAATGAGGGTACCGGGTGAGTGAATGTAGGTCGTGGTCAAAAAATCATCTTGCAACTTGACCTTGTAACCCTGGGTATTGAGGACTATTTCGTTGCCATATTCAAGCACACCTTCAACATATCTCATCTCATGTACCCCAGAACTCAAATGTGGTTTATACATAACAAATTCCAGAATCTGTTCATCAACAATTGGCTCAAAGAAGCTTTCGTTCACGCATGAGCCCCATGTAATATCATTTAAAACCGGATAGCACATCCATTTGATGGTTTCCCTGCTCGTCACACGCGGCATTGCATAACGCTCATAATCATGAGCAATTTGGTATGCCCTTGCACCTATCTCACAAGGACTTCCATCAATATCATCCAAAATACTTGGATTTCCTCTATCTATGCAGGGGCTTATTGCTGATACATCCCATCTGAGACTGTAGTCGTGATTTTCAGCATCAACAAACATGGGATCCATATCTATGCTGCCTTCATTCTCATCAAGGTACAAGACCGTGTTTTGGGCATCATTTACACAACAGGATATAATTGGTATTCTGATTTGGTTAAACGTTCCCTGATCATAGAATCCACCATATAGCTGGTGAATAAGGGAAACATCCTGATCCAGAAGCGAAGAGCCGGCTGTGTTAATATACACAATATTGTTGTTTATTGTACCAAGGAGATGGTTTTCATCAGTATGCCTGATTATACCTACAGCCGTGTTTATATAACAATCGCTTGGACCGTAAGATTGGGATATGATCTGATTATCAGTTATTGTGCAGTTATTTATTTCTACATGATTATAGCCATCCTCTCCAGGTCCCTCCCCATGCGAACCACGTTGAATTTGAATTGTTGCCCTGAATGGCCAATCGTATATCCGCATTTGGTAATCCAAGGTGCTTGTTACATTATCATACACTTCGCAGTATTCCATATTCATGCCAAGATCATCATCACCACATATGTTGCGCCAAACCAGAGCTGCTGCATTGCCATAGCATAAGGGATTATACAATGCGTGAGTCTCCTCAAGGAATGTCCGGTTCCCGAATATTTTACATTTGGATATTGTTGACCATCCTCCAGCGAGATAAATACCTCCGCCCTTTGGGCCGTTGTATGAGTCACCCCCATGACTATCCGGAGGTAATAAATTATGTCTGAAAAACAGAGCGTTATTGTGAATACTGCTATTTGTGATATTAAAACTTGCGTACTCCCCATATACTCCACCTCCCCAACAAGCATAGTTATTATATATGTTACAATAATTTATGTTAACATCATGCTCGTTATCATATTGGCTGATAACGCAAATTCCACCACCTTTAGTCCAATGATCAGGACAATTATCATCCATGAAAAAATGTCCTTTGCCGTTAGAGATACTCAATCCCTGGAAACTGACCGACTCGTTACAAAATTCAACGTAGAAAACAGAATCATAAACATCGTCTGCCCCTTGAATAATGGTAGAGTAAATAATACTTTCATTGTTAATTACAGGATCGTAAGTGCTCCTTATCATCAGATTACGTGGGTAATTTACCATGGATAGGTTCTCGGTGTATGTACCGGGTAGGATGACTATGGTATCTACTGTCTCGTCGTTTTCAGCATATAATTGCATCTTTGACCACTGGGAAGGGAAACAGCTCAGAACCATCCGGTTCCAATGCTTCCGAATCATCGTCCACGAAAATCTCACGAGCATATAAGACTCCGAAAACTACAAGCATTAACAACATACACAGCAATATCTTAGGTACAGACATTACTGTTGAGGGAGTGTAAATACGGTTCGTCTTGTTTTTGATCATTGTTCTGATCTCCTTTTTTTATCTTCGACCTTTAGGTCAAGTAATCAAGGGTTCATCCTGTTCAAATCTTCAGCCTTCATGTTCAACAATAAACTGATTCTGCAAGTTAAACCGCTATTCGTAGTCCATGGTCATATTTTATTTTCTCCCTGGATTCTGTCAAAAACTTTTTTCAATGGAAACTAACTCATTTTACAAGCCCCATCTGATAAACCCATTTCCCTCCCATTTCCACCTCCCAATTCCCGCTATGGACATTTGATACCACTACCCCTTCCTTCTTTGCAGGCGTTAATCACTTCTTAATCTACCCTTAATCAAGCGTTAATAATTAACGCTTGATTAAGGGTAGATTAAGAAGTGATTAACGCCGTCAAGCAAGGATGACCCGTCCGCCATTCCGGTCTATCGGGAATGGCGGGCAGGATAATAATGGAATAGATCAGTCTGGATCAGGATAAGATCAGGAATCTTCTGTTTTACACTCCATCACTTCGCTGAACTTGGAGTGTTCTTTGAATCTGGTCATGCCAAATTTGCCAAAGAAGGAATCCACCATGCTATAGATCACGGGGATGATAAAGAGGGTGAGGAAGGTGGCAAAAAGCAGGCCAAAGGTGAAGCTCACCGCCAATGGTCTCCAGGATTGGGCGGAAGGATCGCTGGAAAAAACCAGGGGAAGCATGCCAGCCACAGTGGTAGTAGTGGTAAGCAAAATAGGCCTTAGCCTGGCAGAGCCGCTATTGATGATGGCGTGCCAGCGGTCGGAACCTTTTTCCCTCTCAGTATTGATAAAATCGATCAGGATAATGGCGTTGTTGACCACCACACCTGCGAGGGCGACTACCGAAATCAAAGTATTGAGCGAAAAAGGCAAGCCGGTTACCAACAAGCCAAAAATCACCCCGATGAATGCGAAGGGAATAGTCATCATCACGATCAGGGGCTGGACATAGCTCTTAAATTGGGAAGCAAGGATGGTAAAGATCACCAGCAAGGCCAGGGCAAAGAGCTTATAGAGCGAGGTGTAGCTTTTTCTCTGCTCTTCCTGGACTCCACCGCTTTCGAGGCTATAGCCCGGGAAGCGTTGAGAAAAGCCATCCAGCATACCCTTTTCACCGGTGAGCTTGTTTCCCATCAGCAAGGAAAAGACCTCTGAGGTGCTGCGGCGCTTGGTTTTGCCGTTTTCCAGATAGCTGCTGACGGCGGCTGTAACCGAAATGACCCGATCCAGATCCCGGTGTTCGATTCTGGAAAGCGAGGATGTAATCTCAAATTCGGCGAGATCCCTGATGGCCACAAGATTGCCACTGCTGGAGCGGATCTTAAGGTCTTTGAGGTTTTCCAGATCCAGGGTATAGTCATCTGAGAGTTTGAGGAGGATGGGATATTCATCCACTCCCTCACCGCGATATTTGCTTACCTCGCTTCCAGATGAAGCCATTCTGATGGTGGAAGCGATCTGGGATACTGAGAAGCCATACATGGCCAATACATCGTGCCGGGGAATGATTCGCACTTCTTTTTTGCCTTTGTCCAGGCTGTCATCAATATCCGTAACACCCGGAATCTCTTTTAGATAGCCTTTAACGATCTCAGCTATATAACTGAGGCGTTCGAGGCTTTCTCCCTTGATGCGAAGCTCCACATCGTTGCCGATGGGGGGGCCGCTTTGTCCCTGGGCAAATTTATAGGAATAAAGCCCAGGGAGCTTTTCCAGATAGTTTCGGATGGAAGATCGGATTTGGTCGTGGCTATGTTTCATGGCTTTGAGATCAACGAGATCGATATTGACCTGGGCATTGTTGGTGGAAAAATTGCGCTGAACTTCGCCACCCATGGCGCCGACATTGCCCACCACGAATTCCACATCCTCCTTTTCCGGCATATTGAGAATGAAATCCTCGACTTGGGAGACAATAAGCTCAGTTTCCTCAAGTGTGGAGCCAACAGGGGTTTCCAACTGGAGGGAAATGGTCTGGGAAGCGGAAGAGGGGAAGAACTCGAATCTGATTGCTCCCGAACCCAGGACGAGGAAGGAGATGATCAGCAAGCCCAATGCCGACCAAATGGCAATTTGCCTGTGGTGCAGGGCTTTGGTAACCAGCTTACGGTAGATTTTGATGAGCGGGCCGATGATTCTGGAGCTTCTATCCTGCTGTTGGGGGTCTCTTTTGGCAAATTGATAAGTATTGTTGGGAAGCACGACCATAGACTGGAACCAGGATCCCAACAGGGCAATGCTCACCACTATGGGGAAGACCCCCAAAAAACTACCCATGATCCCGCCCAGAAGCAACATGGGCATAAAGGCGGCAACCGTGGTCAGGGTCGAGGCAAAAACAGGGGAGATGACCTGGTCAACACCCATGACAATGGCATCCCGGTGACAGTATCCATCTTCTTTGAGCCTATGGATGTTCTCCAGGACGACGATCGAATTATCCACCACCATACCCACCACGATGATGAAGCCAAAGATTGTGAGGTTATTGAGGGTGACGTCAAAAGCCGGCATCAGGATGAAAGTTATGAGGATGGAAAGCGGGATGCCAAAAGAGGCGAGAATGGCATTGCGCCAGCCCAGGAAAACGAAAAGTGCAATAAAGACGAGCAAGATACCGATGACGGCATTCTTGCCCAGGGCGTTGATGCCGTTTTTAACATCTATGGCACCGTCGTTGCGCACGCTGATCTTTAGCCCGGGGATGCCGTTCTTGAACTCAGCAACGTAGGCGCGGACATCTTTCATTACTTTGATGATGTTGCTATCCGCTTTTTTATAGAGAAAGATGGAGATGGATTCGCTGCCATTCAATCTGGCAATGGTCTGGGGCTTTTCAAGGGTATCTTTAACAGCGGCCACATCCGAAAGGAGGATGGTTCTGCCACTTTCGTCCGAGCGCACAATCAACGAGGCGATTTCTTCGGTGGAATTGAATTCACCCAGGGTTCGAACCAGGAATTCCACCTTCCCGAACTTTGCCGAACCTCCGGGAAGATTCAGGTTTCTGCCACCGATGGCAGAGGATAGATCACTCAAAGAAAGCCCGTAGGCATCAAGACGGGCCTGGTCAACATCCACCCAGACCTGGCGTTCACGATCCCCGATCATTTCCACCTTGGAGATGCCGTCCACTTCCAGAATGCCATCCTTCAGGTTTTCACTGATGTCCCTGAGAGTCATGGCATCGAAGCTATCTCCGCCTACCACGACCTGGGAGATGGGATTTACCTCTCTCATATTGAGCCTGATTATCACCGGATCGATGGCATCCTTGGGAAGGTCTGTGATTTTGTTCATTTCCCGGCTGACTCTGTCGAAGGCTTCTTCGGAACTGACAGCGGAGGTGAAGACCACTCTTACAGTGGCACGTCCTTCTTCAGCGGAGGCACTAAGATAATCCAGATCCTCGAGGTCACTTAATTCAACTTCGATTTTGTGGACGATCAGTTGTTCAATCTCGGCAGAAGATACACCTGGGTAGGCAACCACCACGATGGTGCTGCCAAAATCCACGGCGGGAAACTCCTCCCGGGGCAGGGTGACCATCGATACGATCCCAAAAAGCAGGATGGCAAGCGTGATCATATTGACCAGGATGGAATAGTTCAAAGCTGTCTTGGATATAGAAAACACATCACCTCCACTTACTGCCTGATGTTAACTTTCGAGCCGTCTTCGAGATTTTCGATACCGGTGGTGACGATTCTATCCCCAGTTGCAGCTCCGGAGGTGATCTCCACATTCTCGGCAATGGTTCTTCCCAGAGTTATCTCACGCTTTTCGGCAATGTTATCATCTGTGATTACAAATAGATAGTTCTTGTCATATTCTTTCAGGATATTGGTGATGGGGGTATAGAGCAGATCCTTGTATTGCTCCGTCAGAATCCTGGCAGAGACTACCATGCCGGGGAGCAGATCGGCCTTGTTCAGGATCGAGATTTCCACAGGGTAGGAAGCAGTTCCGCTTAAGGGGCGGTTGCCAAAGCCCCGGATCACACCTTTGTAAGTGCGGGAATTGCCAGATCTGGTGAGTTCAACGCTTTGGCCTTTTTTCAGCTTGGATATCTGGCTTTCTCCAACGCCGGTTTTCAGGATCAGGGTCGAGGCATCTGTGATGTTGGCAATGGGGGTGCCGATCGAGATCACCTGGCCGGTTTTGACAAAGAGGTTTGAGATCGTCCCGGCTTCAGGGGCAACGAGGTAGGAATTCTGATATGCTTGTAAAGCTCTTTCATGAGCAGCCTTGGCACCGTCAAAGGAAGCTTTGGCAGCTTTGTAGGCGGTGAGGAAATTGTTGTATTCAGTATCTGAGATCAGGTTTTTGGCTTTGGAGGCCAGAGCATAGTTCTGGTTCCGTTCGGCATTTTCCAGGGAGGATTGGGCTGCAAGTTTGGCAGCTTCTGCCTGGTCGAGGCTGATCTTCAGGATTTCGTTGTCTATCATGCCAATTCTTTCGCCTTTGGAGACACTGTCGCCCAGCTTTTTATAGAGGGTAAGAATACGTCCGGAGGCTTCGCTGCTCATGCTGATATCGGTGATTCCCTCCAGCTTTCCGGATACCCGGATATATTCATCCAGAGAGCGGAGGCTGAGTTCTTCCACCACCACGGGCTGGCTTTCATCTCTGGCATTTGGGGCGGGGCCGGCTTTCTGTTTGTTGCAGGCGGATAGTATTATCAGAAACAGAATTGGGATCAGTAAAAATCGGGATTTCATGGGTTCTCCTTAGTTCAAAATGGATTCGAGAGTACGGGGATCTTCCAGAGCCAAAATCTGCATCAGGGCAGTCCGGCTCTGAAAATAGGCGTGGCGGGCATTGGTGGCGTTCAGTCTGGCTGCGGAGAGCATCAGTTCAGCATCCAACAGCTCAATCGAGGAAAGCAGGTTTTGGTTGTAACGCTCTTTCATTTGCTGATACATTTCGAGGGAATATTCCAGGGCAAGCTCGGAGCTTTTGATTTGTTTGGCAGCGTTCACCCAGTTTGTGACGGCGCTTTGGGTGCCGAGCCTGATGCCATCGCTCACGCTTCTGGCCTCCAGCCTGGTTCGCTGGACATCCGATTTGGCCTTTTTCAGGTTTGCATAGTTCCCCAGAAAGGGCAGGATCGGCAGGCTGGCATTGAGCATGATCTGATTGGAGGCGGAAAAGTCGTAGCGGTCTATGCCATTTTCCTCATAGTTTCTGCTGCCGCTCAAAATGAGAGTGGGCAGAAAGGCTGCTTTAGCTATTTTATAGGCACGTTCGCTCAGATCCTGGGTTTTGCTCAGAACCTTGAGGTTCAGGTTGCGGTCCTGGGTTTGAACCAGCGCTTTACCAATCAGAGCCTGCGTTTGGTCGAGATCGAGTAATCTCAGTTTTTGGATGAGCACTTCCTCAGCTTCGATATCCAGTTCCCGGGGAAGCAGCAGATCCGGCTCGTTCAAGTAGTTTGCAAAATCCTGCAAGGCAAGCTGCAGAGAGGTTTGAGCTGCCAGGAGAGCTACTTCCTTGTTTGCCACATTGGCCTGGAAGCGCAGGTATTCAGCTCTGGCGATCAATCCAGTTTGCATCTTTAGCAAAGCTATTTCCAGATTGTCCGAGGCTGTGCTAAGTTCCTGCTGGCTAATTTCATAGAGGCTCTTGAGCCGCAGGATGGCCAGGTATTTGCTTTCGACCTCGCTGATCAGGGAATAGCGCTTGCTTTCAAGGCTGAGCTTCTGAATGTCCTCATTGCTCCGGGCGATTTTGTATGCCTGCCAGAGCTTGCCTCCAGTATAGAGGGGCTGGGAAAGGGTGAGAGAAATCGTGCGGAAATCGTTGTTAAGCTTGATGCTTTGGCTGCCACTCTGAATGGTGGTGGCAGGATCCATCCACAGATAGCTGGCTCCCAAATTCAGGCTGGGAAGGAAGGATGACTGGGCAGCAGTTTTGCTCCATCTGGCCGCTTCCAGAGAAGATTCCTGAGCCTTGTAGGAGGAGTTTTGAGCCAGAGCTTTCTGCCGGGCTTCCTCCAGGCTGATGCTCCTGATGCTTCCCAGATCAATATTTTGAGCAACAAGGATAGGACAGATCAATAAAAAGGGGATCAAAAACTTGTATATTTTCATTTGAGTTTGTCTCCTGCGGGTCTGAAATAATCATCATGCTTATTGGCCGAAATGTCCGTTGCGAGCTCCAGAAGGTTCTTGTGTTCGGCCTTGAGGAACCGTTCACCCAGGCTCATCTGGTGCTCGAAGATAAAGGAGAGAAAGGGATCCGGGCAATCGCTCTGGTTTTCTGAATGCTCTTTGAGAGTCTTTTCCAATTCCTTGATTTGGGCAATGCGGATGTCAAGATAGGTGGAAAGCTCTTCCTTGCTTATCATCCGGCGCCCGAAAAAGAGAGCTAACCACCATTCCCGTTCGAGGTTTGGGGTAGAGGAGAGATAAGCCTTTACCAGTTTCTGGAGATAGGCCTTCCCCTTGTTTGTAATCTGATAGACCATGCGGGGCGGATTGTTGCCTTCCCGCTGTTCCATTCCCTTTGTGTAGCCAGCTTTTTCCAAGGCTGTAAGGGCTTTGTAGATCGAAGCAAGGTTTATATCAGACCAAAAAGGCAGGCCATATTGTTCTACCAACTGGCCAATTTTGTAACCGTATAAGCACTCGGCATTCAGGAAGCCCAGTGCTACAAGCCGGATTTTGGACATACTTATACCTCAATGTTGGTTTTCATTACATCACCATATACTAATCAACTTTCTAATACTTGCAAAAAGAATATATGGCGGGGAAAGTGAGGCTCGCCATCAAGCATTTGGAAAAAAAATAAGTTGACTTGATTCAGCCTCACAAAAACGTATGTTAAAATACCTAAAGTATTGTTATGAAAAGAATAATTATCGCTATAGATGGACCTGCTTCCTCTGGGAAAAGCACCACTGCCATGCTTTTGGCAAAAAAAATGTCGTATGTATATATTGACACGGGTGCCATGTACCGAACCTGTGCGCTAAAGGCATATCGGGAGGGAATCTTGCTTTCCGATACTGCTGCCATAGACAGGATGCTGGAGCAGCTATCCATAGGGATCGAATACCGCGAAAGCGGAAACAGGATCCTGATGAACGGCGAAGACGTTAGCGATGCTATCCGGGAAGAGCACATATCCCGCCTGGCTTCTGATATTTCCGCCCTGGGAGCCGTCCGTAAAAAGATGGTCGAACTACAGCGGGAAATGGGAAAGAAGGGAGGAGTGATCCTGGATGGCAGGGATATTGGGACGGTGGTCTTTCCCCAGGCGGAGGCCAAGTTTTTTCTTCTGGCAAGCCCGGAAGAAAGGGCTACCCGAAGGTGGAAGGAACTTCAGGCCAAAGGGCTGAAGAGCAGCTTTGATGAAGTCCTGAAAGATATGATCCTCAGGGATAAAAACGATTCCACCAGAGCCCTGGCACCCTTGATACCGGCTTCGGATGCGATCATCATCGATACTACGAGCCTCAGTATCGGCGAACAGGTGGAGGTCTTGTACCGCCACGTTCTTAAGTGTATAGAGTGAAAGATGCAAATTTGGCTGGCTAAGTGTGCCGGATATTGTTTTGGCGTCAAGCGTGCTATCAAGATGGCTCTTGATGCCAGGCAAGAAACTGATCGGGTCTATACCCTGGGTCCCCTGATCCACAATACCCAGATCGTAAATCAACTTCGCAAGAAAGGAATTGCTGCTATCGAGGATAGTAACCAAATGGTTGGTGAAGTGGTGGATATCCGCTCGCATGGCATCACCAGAAATCAGCGTCAGGTTCTTACCAGGAACCGGAACAAGCTGATTGATGCCACTTGTCCCTATGTGCACAAAACCCACAAAATTATTGCCGATATGGTAGCCGCGGGATATCCAATCCTCATATTTGGAGATGGGAACCATCCCGAAGTGATTGGAATGCTCTCCTATGGGGATGAAGAGACAAAAGTGATTTTCAACGACTATCAGGTTACCGATTCCTGCCATTGGCAGAAGCTTTGCCTGCTCTCACAGACCACTCAGAGCATCGAAGATTTCACGGCCATAATAGGCAGGCTGCTTCCACACTGCAATGAACTGAGAGCTTTCAATACCATCTGCAGTTCGACCTCTGAAAGGCAGATGGCGGCGATTGAGCTCGCCAGGCATTGCGAACTGATGGTCATAATCGGCGGGAAGAACAGCTCCAATACCAAAATGCTGGCCAAGCTCTGTGCCCGGATCACGAATACCCTGCACATCGAAACCGAGGATGAGCTTGTCCGGGATCTCTTTTCAGGCATCCAGAGGATTGGCCTCAGTGCCGGAGCCTCCACTCCTGATGAGATGATCATTCGTGTTTACAATAAAATCAAAGAAATATATGGGGAGGGCGATGCTGTGACAAGCATTGCTAAGATACCCGCGTTTAAGGAGGAATCATGATAACTCATGATCAAAAAGAAGTCAAAACCGAATTGACTGAGACCGAAGTTGAAGTCAGCGAGGAAACTACGTCGAAACAAGAAACTGAAACAAAGACAGAAGAAACTACCCTGGTTTCCGAGAATGCTGTCGAAGAGCCCCAAGCCGAAATAGTCGAAGAGCCGGTTCCTGAACCAGAGACACCTGTTGAAGAAGCACAAATTCAGGAACCAGTAAGCACACCTGAACCAGAACCTGTTCCTGAACCCGAGGAACTCCTTTCCACCGAGCAAGCAGAACCTGTAGC
>JAQUHL010000310.1 GCA_028683635.1 Candidatus Cloacimonadota bacterium | reverse complement strand
CTCACAGAGCATAATCTCCGAGGTTTTTATATTAATCGCGGTCCCACAGAGCTACTCACCCATGCAATACTGGTAAGCCCTTTGATTGCAGCGGCAAACGCACCTTTTAGCTACAATTTTGAGGATCGGGAAATACCCTCGGACGGAGCCTGGTACTATTGGTTACAAGGTATCGATCTTCAGGGTAACAGCCAGCTTTTCGGGCCAGTGGGAGTAAACGTCAGCACCGGCAGCGGCGAACCTCCGGAACCATCTCTTGGGACTGGGATTACATCGCTTTATCCCAATCCCTTTTCACCAAACCTGAAAATATCCTATGAGATCATCGAGCAAAACCCTGTCCTATTCACTATCAGGATCTACAACTCACGAGGTCAGCTTGTTCGCAACCTGGTCAGAACAACCAAGGAAAACTGCAAAGAAAGCATCTTTTGGGATGGGAAAGATGATTCTGGGACGGATTGCAGTTCAGGGATCTACCTGATATACATGCAAGCGGGGAGTAAAGAAAGCCATAAAAAGGCCATTATGATCAAATAGACAGAGTATGAATTACACTAATGCCACATAGGCGGGAAAATCCATCACTTCCAGTCTGTATATTGCCTCAGGACCCAGGTCTTCCCACAGGAATAGCCTGATACTACTTACCTTTTGACTCAAAAGAGCAGAAATGCCTCCAATACTAACTAAATAGAGTGCTTGATGCGTTAGGATGGCTTGAGTAACCTCCGGACTGCGTTCACCTTTACCGATCATAATTTTCAGGCCTTGATCGAGGAGTATGGGAGTATAGGGATCCATGCGGCGACTGGTGGTGGGTCCGATGGCTCCGCAAGTTTTGTCTGGAGGTTTGGGGGTGGGACCAGCATAGAAAAGGCATATTTGGGAAAGGTCGAAGGGGAGAGGCACTTTGTTTTGTATCATTTGGCAAAGTCTTTTATGAGCCTGATCCCGGGCGGTGTAAAGAACTCCAGAGAGCAGGACTTTATCACCCACAGTCAGTTGACCTATATCATCAGGTCTCAGGGGCAGGTGGAACCGATGTGTTTTCATGGCAAAAAATCCAGAGTAACATGCCGGTGGGCATGGCATTGCAGGTTAATAGCCAATGGCAGGGATGCTATGTGGCAAGGGGCAGTTTGGATGTGGATTGCCAGGGTGGTGGTCTTTCCTCCCAAGCCTTGGGGACCCACTCCTGTGGCGTTTACGGCTCTCAGGATTTCTTGCTCAAGCTTGGCATATCTGGGATCGGGATGGGCTTGTCCCAAAGGACGGAACAAGGCCTTTTTGGCAAGAATGGCCACGCTTTCAAAGTTACCTCCCAGTCCAATCCCGACAATAAGGGGTGGGCAGGGGTTTCCTCCCGCTTCGCAGATTGTTTTTACCGTCAGTTCCACAATCTCTTCCTTATCTGCCGAAGGTTTCAGCATATAGAGCCTGCTCATGTTTTCCGCTCCCCCTCCCTTCTGAGCAAGGGTGATTTTAAATACTTCTTCGGAACTAAACTCATAATGGATGATAGCAGGGCTGTTATCAAGGCTGTTTCTGCGCTCAAACAGAGGTTCTTCCACGATCGATGGTCTCAAATAGTATTGTTTGTAGGCAATGCGTACGGCGCTATTAATAACCTCTTGCAGGTTTTCATGGGGGATGTGGATGCTTCTTCCCCACTCAACGAAACATACGATGGTACCTGTATCCTGGCAAAGTGGAATTTTCTGTTTGGGAGCTTCCATCGAGTTTTGGATCAGGGCACTAAGTACATCTCTGGCAAGCTCGTTATCCTCGATAGAAAGCGCTTTCTGCAATGCATCTATAACCAGGGGATCCGGTTCAAAACTCATTTGAGCGATCGCAGCAATGATTCTATCATGAATCAGATCAGGATGGATTTCCTTCACAAACATTGCTTCTCTTTGTTCATGGGATTGTTCTTAACCCTTGCGTCGTTTAAGCAGATACTTGATCAGCAGATCGTTGAAGGGGGTGGAGGTAAGAACTGGGTTGTATTCGATCTGGGCTTGATGACAGCCACTTTTGAGGATCTGGATATGAGAAGAATAGTTTTCAAGATATTCCCTTTTGATCTGCCAGGGGTTGACGAGTATTTTGTCGCCTGTTTCAGAATCGACAAACAACGCTTCACGCCGAAAATCGAAGTGCTCTTCCTGTTGGTCCTGGATATGGAACACAATCAGTTCATGGTGCCGGCAGCGGAATTGTTTCAGAGCTTGAACCACTTTCTCAGGATCGTCCAACAGATCAGAAATCAGGATTATCAGGCTGCGTTTTCGGATAGTCTCAGCTACTTTAGCAAGATTGGATAGCAGGTCTGTCTGTTCCATCGGTTTCAAAGAACTGAGTGCTGAAAAAATCTGGGCAAGGTAGGAGCGGTACGCTTTTGGGGGAAGGAGATTGGTAATCTTGTCGTTGAAAGTAACGAGGCCTACGGCATCTTTCTGGTTCATCATCAACCAGGATAATGCCCCAGCGAGTTGAATGGCATAATCCAGTTTGGAATTGCCCTCTGCTCCCAAAAACATGGAAGCGCTATGATCGAGGATGATATAGGATCTGAGGTTAGTTTCTTCTTCAAAACGTTTCACATAGTAGCGCTCGGTTTTGGCCACTATCTTCCAGTCGATGTTACGAAGAGACTCACCAGGATTGTATTGCCTGTGATCCGAAAATTCCACACTGAATCCATGATAGGGAGATTGATGCAGACCAATCAAGAATCCCTCCACGATCTGCTCAGCTCTGAGCTGGAACTTTCTGA
>JAQUHL010000309.1 GCA_028683635.1 Candidatus Cloacimonadota bacterium | reverse complement strand
TTGAAAGCAGGGCCAGATACAAGCTCATCTGGCAGATATCGATAGGAATCCTGATGTATCTCTTCCACTATCGGGTGCACTATCTCACCAACCCCCTGGGAGAACACTTCATCCTGGGGTTTATGTCGCTCCCTATCACAGTTCTCTGGTACGTGATCATCCTCAATGCCATCAATCTGATCGATGGCATAGACGGGCTTGCCTGCGGGATTACGATCATCGTCTGCGGAGTCCTGCTGGCTGTGGGAATCAAGGAACACAACCTGCTGGTGATCACCCTGTCCCTTTTCCTGATAGCGGGTAATATCGCTTTTTTGGGAGCGAATTTTTATCCCGCCAGGATCTTTTTGGGGGACACGGGAACCCTGTTTATCGGGCTCAACCTGGCAGCCATCTCCACCGCCGGAATCGAGCAATACAAAGGTATTACCACTATGACGCTGATGATTCCGATCACGGTGCTGGCCATTCCTCTGCTCGATGTCTTTCTTGCTTTTTTTCGCAGATTGAACGGAGGCAATATCTTCCAGGCTGACAAGGAACACATCCACCATCTAATGCTGAGTATCGGTCTTTCCCAAAAGGAAATAGCGATCATCGTCTATGCCATAACCTTCCTCTTTGGTATGATTGCCCTGGGCTTTTCTTTTTCCACCAAGAAGATCCTGTTTTCGGTACTTTTGGGTCTATTGGCACTCATGGTAATCCTTGCCTATATATTGATGAAAACGGAGAAGAAAAAATGAACTTCCGCTTCTGTCTTATCGCACCCCTATTGCTTGCCGGACAGCTCGTTGCAGCGTCCTGGAATACTTATACAAATACCAATCACGTATCCGATCTTGAGGTTTATGCAAATGAAATCTATTTTGGCACCTGGGGCGGAGCCGTTAAGCTCAAAACCGGTGACCAAAGCTGGAATCCTTATCAGGACAGACTATGGATCACCAAGGACGGGATCAGTTCAAACGAGATCAGCACCGTCGAATACATTCCCGCCAGCGGAAACCTCTGGCTGGGGACTTTGAATCATGGGATCAGCATCGTCAACTCCGGCAGCCTGCAATTGATCAACGACACCAATGGTTTGCCTTCCAATAAGATCCGCAAGATCATTGCCTATGATCAGCATATCTATGTGGCAACCGATCTGGGTCTCAGCGTCTTCTTCTATCTGGAAGGAGTCAATTTCCCCCTGCTCCTGAACCAGTATAACAACCAGAATACTCACGGGGCTTTGGTTTCCAACGATATTCAGGACATGGCTCTCGATCATCAGAACTACCTCTATTTTGCCACACCGGAAGGTATCAGCTATGTGCATACCGACTCGCTGGAGATTGGAAGTGCCTGGAATAGCTGGACGAGTGTCAATTCAGTTCTTACCCCGGGCAGCCCTGCACGAATCACATTGAACCAAAACCAGATCGCCATGTCCTTCGTAAACAAGGTCTATGTACATCCTCTGGCAGGAACCGGAGATAGCTGGGCTGCATATGGCTCGGGTGATTTACTCATAAACCATCAGATCTCCGCTCTCGGCATAGATAACGATAACGGCCTCTATGTGGCCTATGGAACCTGGGACGAAGACCTTCTACTCTATTCCAGAACTATCGATACGCTATATACATACATCTCACCGGAAGAGGTGGGCAGCCACATATTTATCAACACCCAGGGGCTGGCAGAAGCCACTATCTCAAACATCAAAAATTATGAAGGCAGCCTATATCTATGCACCTGGGGAGATGGGATCTATAAGCAGCAGGATGATAACTGGCTGGCTTATCAATCCAATTGCATCGGTTTTCCCAAAATCACTGATATCGAGACAGATCAAAACCAAAAGCTTTGGTTCTCAAGCGGTTACCTAAGTTCAGCACCTTCGAAAAAGGGTTCTTTGGGAGTAAGCAGTTTCAGTGGTGGAACCTGGGAAAGCTTCAACCAGGCAAACAGCCCCATCCACTCAGATAACATCATCTCTATCGCCACAGATTCGCACAACCGCAAATGGTTTGGCACCTGGGCAACATCCCCCGCCAGCCAGCCAGGATGGCTCAATGGAGTGGGCATCTACGATGAAGAAACCGGGATTTGGAAACGCATAAACCACGAAGGTATTCGTATTTATGATGCTGTAATTGGGGATTGGGGCAGCGTTATCCCAGGCTCCGGAAGATTGCTCGGCAATACCATCGGAGCCATTGCCCAGGATCAGAATGAGAACATGCTCGTGGCTTGTTATGACTTGGGAGTGGTGGTCTTTGATGATGAGGACAACCGCATCGCCACCTTCCAGATCCCAAACAGCAACAACCAGCGCGTCATCTATATCAGCAACAGCGGTGGGAAATATTTCTTCGGCACCTTCAACGACCGGGGTTTGGTGATCTGGAATGATGACTCCTTGCCAGTTACCGGAGGTTCTCACTGGCTCGTACCTACACCCAGTATGCTGAGCAATTGCGAGGTCTATGGAGTGGTGACGGTCGATACGCCTTACGAAGGCAGACAGCACTGGATAGCCGCCAGTACCGGTGTTTTCATGTGGAACGAGCAGGATTGGTATCGCTATGATACTGCCATCAAGAGACTTATCTTCCGAAATAACGAATGGCAAAACGAGACGCTCTACTATGTGGACGAAGAGCGCTTGTTCGGCTCTGTCCGCACCTTCCCCACAGCCATTATCAAAGATCCCTTCAACCGCATCTGGATTGGCAGCATGGACAATGGATTCAGCATGTATGATCCCTATACTGAGCGGTTTGTAAATTACTATCAGG
>JAQUHL010000023.1 GCA_028683635.1 Candidatus Cloacimonadota bacterium | reverse complement strand
AGCTTGTACGTCTACTGGCTCGACCTTGGATAACAGGTGGGAATTGCTGTGTTGGGCGTTCGTTTCTGCCAGCAGATAAAGACCATTCTTCCAGGGGATTGTATAATCCAAACCACAGGTATTGGATAATGATAGCATATTACTTTGCTGCTTTGTTTTACTAATCAGCAGGGAAGATTCTGTCCAAAATCCGATCCACCCATCCAATCTGGTTTCAAATCCGATTCTGTGTTTCTCTGGCATACTATGTCCATATCGGTGGTGAAAGCTGAAAGCGCTTTCCAACCAAGGGAGAGATAGCTCATATCTTCCTCCCAGGCCTGATTCACTTAGGCTCAGCGGGTATTTATAGGTGGCGTCGAGATCCTCGGTAACTCCCCAAAGCCACAAGCTTCCCGTTTGAGTAAAGTGTTTTCTCATCAAGATTGCCATCGTTCCACCGGTACGTTCAAAAAGATCCAGGAACTGAAGCTGATCGAACCATTGCAGGGGTCTGAAGATCCTGGCGGTGCCAAAGTTGAGCTTTTGCAGGCCAACTCGCAGCTCAGATGAGGAATTGGCAAACCTGATCCAGCTTCGGTAAACTTCAGCCTCAGGAGAATAATTCTGGGCTTCATCAGTTAGGTCGAGCCTCAGGGAAGAGCTGAATTCCATGAAGGAACTTATTGAAAGGTTATCCTTTTGCCATATTGTGTGGTCTATCTGGGGCTGCCAGGAGAGCATAGCCTGGTACTGCGTGTTGGAGTTGTACTCAATAAAACTGTTATCGAATCCAAAGCTGCTTCTCACCTCCAAGGCAGTCAGGGTTAGGTATGCTGCCATAAACAAGCACATAAGTAGCAATTTAGTCTCGATCACACGCATGATGCCTTCTTTCCTGAAATATCTTCTGGGGTCAAGAATAATCTGCTCACTCATCGCCTGAATATAAACATCTGCTCAGCAATCACCATAGAATAGCTTCAAACAAGGGCTTATTATCAGCATGCGGGAAGGAGTTTTAAGATTTTCACTTGACACCATAAGTGTCCTTTGAGAGCATGGTAGAACATCGTTAATAACACTATCTGATGAGATGAGGAGAACAAAATGAACTATTTTCTTACTGAAGACCAGATTGAAATGAGAGATTTAGCCAAGAGGATTGCCGAAGAAAAAATGCGTCCCTTGAGCGAAAAATATGATGAGGAAGGGATCTTCCCCTGGGATATTGTCGAGATAATGCGTCAAAGCGATCTTTTTGCCATCTTGATTCCCGAGGAATATGGCGGGATCAGTGGCAAGGTTACAGACTTGGCAATAGTTACTGAAGAGCTGTGCACAGTAGATGCCGGGATTGCTCTGGCATTTGGAGCCACGGGACTGGGGATGTACCCCATACTGATTGCCGGCAGCGAAGAGCAGAAACAGAAGTATTTGGGGATGATAGCCAATGGGGAGAGCCTGGCAGCCTTTGCCCTCACGGAAGCAAATGCCGGAAGTGATGCCGGTGCTATCGAAACCACTGCTCGCAAAGAAGGCGATACCTATATCCTGAACGGCACAAAACAGTGGATCACCAATGGTGGGGAAGCCGGGATCTACACGGTCTTTGCCATGACTGATAAAACCAAGGGTGCAAGAGGTTGTTCCTGTTTCATTGTGGAAAAGGATACTCCGGGATTTACCTTTGGCAAAAAAGAGAACAAGATGGGTATCCGTGCATCTGCGACCCGGGAATTGATCTTTGAAGATTGTGTGATTCCTGCTGAAAACCTTTTGGGTCGGGAAGGGACTGGTTTCATTACTGCCATGAAGGTGTTTGATAAATCCCGCCCGATGGTGGGTGCCCAGGCAGTGGGTATTTCCAGGGGAGCTTTTGAAGCTGCCGTGAAGTATTCCAAAGAGCGTCAGCAGTTTGGAAAGCCCATCTCATCTTTCCAGGCCGTTCAATTCATGCTGGCTGATATGGCTACCCAGATCGAAGCAGCCAGAGCTCTTGTAATGCAAACAGCCAAAATGGTAGATTCCGGGGCCAAGAACTATGCCAAAGAATCCGCCATGTGCAAATACTATGCTTCCGATGTGGCGATGATAGTTACCACAGATGCCGTACAGATCCTGGGGGGATACGGATACATGAAAGAATATCCGGTGGAGAAAATGATGCGTGATGCAAAAATCCTCCAGATATATGAAGGAACCAACCAAATCCAGCGGGGGATTGTGGCTGCCAATATCCTCAAGGAGTTCTAAATGCATGAATGGATCCAGTATTTCCCTTCGGCGATCACAGTGTTGGACGACAAGGGTATAATCCTGAATATGAACGACAAATCCGCAGAAACTTTTGCCGAATATGGTGGAAAAAGCCTGATCGGTAAAAGCATTTACGATGTTCATCCTCCCTATGCTTGCGACAAAATCCGCAGGATGTATGAGACGGGTGATAGTAATTATTACACGATCGAAAAGAACGGCAAAAAGAAGCTAATTTATCAGCAACCCTGGAAAAAGGATGATAAGGTGGCCGGGATGGTGGAAATGTCCATCGAGATACCCTTCGTGCTTCCTCATTATGTTCGCTGAAGATCACATATTCCTGCATACCTGTTGTGCTCCTTGCCTCATAGCGCCGTACTATAGCCTGAGAGAGTGCGGAAGGGATATTACTGCCTTTTGGTACAACCCGAACATTCACCCCTATACTGAGTATAAGCTGAGATTGGATACTCTGAAAAACTTCGCTGCTGAGGAGAACTTCAGGCTCATTTGCCATGATGATTATGCTTTGGAGGAGTTTGTAACAAATGCTGTCTCCCGTCTGGATGAGCGTTGTGGCTATTGTTATGACACAAGGCTGAAGGCGGCAGCCATAACTGCCAAAGAAAACGGCTACCGGATCTTTTCCACCACCCTGCTCTACAGCAAATTTCAGAATCACGACCTAATCTGCTCAATGGCAGAGAAATATGCCAAAGCTTATGGGCTAAACTTCTATTATGAGGATTTCAGGTTACTATGGAAAAAGGGGATAGAATTATCCAAGGCCAGGGGCATGTACCGGCAAAAGTATTGTGGGTGTATCTTCAGTGAAAAGGAAAGGTATCTGGGTAAATGAGTAAATATCATGAAGCAGATTTAAATAAAGTGCATCGCTATTCCGTAGCTACCCGGAAAAGCATCGTGAACAAAGATTTCTTTGCCAAAAAGGGCAAGCTGGACACCTCTGCATTCCTTGAATCTCTGCCAGAAATCCTCAAAGCCAAGGATCTGAGGGAACTGGTATCAGCTTGCAAAATTGCCCGGGACAAGGGTAAAGCCATCATCATCGGTCTGGGTGGACACGTGATCAAATGTGGATTGGCACCACTCTTGATTGAACTGATGGAAGAGGGCTTTGCAAGCGCTTTCATGGTCAACGGATCGGTAATGATTCACGACTATGAGATAGCAATGTTTGGCTCGACCTCGGAGGATGTGGCGGAAGCGCTCACGGATGGCTCCTTTGGTATGGCCATTGAAACCGGGGACGGGATAAACTCTGCTATCAAAGAGGGAGCAATGGGCAGGCTGGGATTGGGTGAAGCTCTGGGAAAGGCATTGTGCGATACTACTCCGAACAAAGAATATTCCCTGCTGGCATCTGCCTATGAAAGGGGGATTCCGGTCACAGTGCATGTAGCCTTGGGAACAGATATAATCCACCAGCATCCATCGGCTGATGGAGCAGCCATTGGGGAGTGCAGCCTGAGGGATTTTAGAATTCTTTGCCAGCAGCTTGGCAATCTGAACGATGGGGGTGTGATACTGAATTTTGGCTCGGCAGTCATCATTCCCGAGGTCTTTCTCAAAGCATTGAGCGTGGCGAGAAATCTTTGCCCCCCGGTCAATAATTTCACTACCGCAGTCTTTGACATGAACTACCACTACCGCCCGCAAACCAATGTTGTACAGAGACCTGTATTGAAGGGAGGAAAGGGGTTTTATTTCATCGGACATCATGAGATTCTGATTCCCCTTCTGGTAAAAACTCTGATTTCGTAAACAATTAGTTGACAAAAACCTAATAGTTCTATCCGCTGCTTTCAAAAAAATCCTACATGGAGGAAAGATGTCCAGCAAGAGCAGCGCTGAATATTACAGCTCGTTCAAGGAGATGTCTCCGATCAGGGCTATAGCGGAAACGCTAATCAACAATCACAACGTTCGTTATGTAAACTTGGCAGAAGCCTATGAACTTGCCAAAAAACAACCCGGGGTCTCGCTTACCGATCTTCCCATGTATCCCAAATTTGCCAAAGAACACGGGCTTCCCAAAGATGCAAAAGTTATTGATGACTGTCATGGAAAAATCCTCGGGAGGACGGCCAAAGCCCGCAGATTCTATCACAGGTTAAATGCCAGTCAAAAGGATAAAATTGAAGGCGATTTCCGCGAAGCCGTCTTCCAGATGCAGCATTATCCTCTGATCAAAACTGAAGCCGTTTTGGGTTTGGATTCCGATCTGATGATCAAAGCCACCTTCATCACCACAGAAAGTGATGCCGCCAACGTCTATAACTGGTTACTCAATTTTGCACCATTCGAAAGCATGAAAGAGCAATATAGTAAAAGCCCCAAGCTTCCCATTCAGGATATCATCATCATCGGTTTTAACGAATGGACTTGTGACGACCCCTTTTACAACAACGTCGGAGCTCCCCAGCTTGCTCTTGTCGATGAAAAGCACAACGTGATCGTCAATCTGGGTATGCGCTATTTTGGCGAACGTAAAAAAGGGACTCTGACTCTGGCCTGGACTTCGGGAATCAGGATTGGCATGGCAGCTTGTCATGGTGGTATCAAAGAGATCGATTTCTCCACCTGTAAAGATAGCAAATTCCACAAGCTTGGCAAGCGTTCAATCGCTTTCTATGGCCTGTCCGGTACTGGTAAATCCTCTCATACCAACAACCATGACAATGCCGGAACCCTTCCCGAGGGCTTCTCCAAAGTTGTATTACACGACGATGCCTTCCAGATCGATCTCGAAAACAAGCTTTGCCGGGTGTGGGAACCTACCCTGTTTGATAAAACTGACAGCCGTCCAATCGATCACCCGGACTGGAAATATGCTTTGGCATTGATGAACCACATGGTTGTCGAAATTGAGGGAAAGAGGATACCCGTGGGTCTCGATGTCAGGAACTCCAATGGCAGAGCTCTGCTCGATCGTGACCTGTTGGGAAATCACGTAAACCGTTGTGCCTTCCCCAAAGCTCTGGTTTGGCTGATGAAAGATTCTGTGTTACCACCTGTTCTGAAGCTCCAGGACAAGCATCTGGCGATCGCTATGGGAGCAGCTTTGATGACCCAGCGCAACAAAGCCGAAAACGTTACTGAAGAGGAACTGAATAAGCTGGTATTCGAACCTTTTGCCAATCCTTTCAGAGTCTATGAATTGCACAAAGATGTTGCAGCTTTTTTGAATGTTGCTGAAACCGGAGCAGATATCTATTGTTTCAATTCCAGAGGCTACTGGCGTGAATCCGATAGTGTTCTCGAAGCTATTCCTCTCAAAACATCCCTTACCCTGCAGACTGCGATTCTTCTTGATCAATTGGAATGGGAACCCTGGGCTACGCTACCTGGAGCCATGATTCCCACCCAGAAAAGTGTCGATAAGCTGCTACCCGGGTTCTATGAAAAGTATGATCCCACCAAACGCTTGAATCCGAAGGCTTATTTTGATATGCTAAAAGATCGTTTCCAGCAGAGGATCGATTATCTGAAAGGCAGCGACCTTGTCGAAACCCAGAAGGTTCTGAACAAACTGGTCGCAGCTCTGAAACTCAAAGCATAATCCAATATCCACTATGAAATGACATAATTAAGCGGTGTATGGAGCAGAACCCCATTGAGTAATGGGCGGTGAGCTGGCATGGATTATATCATTTCGAGCTAAAAGCCATATTACAGACATTAGAAAAGCGGCTGAACTTGCAAGTTCAGCCGCTTTAAGTTTATGTTTGGTATGGAGTCTATTTCATCAGAAGCATCTTTTTGCTTTCGCTGCGACCATTGGCATTCAAGCGGTAGAAATACATTCCGCTGGCTACATTATTACCAAGCTCATCAGTTCCGTTCCAGACAACGCTGTGGCTGCCGGATTTGAGCTCAGACGAGATCAGGGTCTTAACCAATTGTCCCTTGACATTATAGATGTTCAGTTCGGCTTTTCCACTGTTTGGCAGTGTGAAGCTGATCGTGGTTTCTGGATTGAATGGGTTGGGATAGTTTTGGCTCAGCATCTTGTCCGTTGAAGGAGGCAGAATGGGATCTTCGCTGGCACCACCAGGGAGGGGAAATGTAATCTCCAGTTCGGTGTACATGATCCTTCCGCCATCATTGTTTGTATGAACGGGTGGTTGCTGAACATTGGATCCCCAGGTAACGTCATCCATAAAGAGCAATCCCAAACGGCCTATCTTGTGACCGTCAACTGTACTCACATACTTGATCTGGTCTGCAGGATACACCCACATTGGTTTAATATCTGTGAAACCAGGCGTATCAAGTTTGTTTATCACTATCGGTTCAGACCAGGTTCCGCCATTATCAGGGGACACCGAAATATAGATTTCGGGGACGTCTGAATAATCCTCATACTCAGTAAGCTGGAAACTGTTTATCATTCTGGCTCTGTAGGAATTTTGCCACACACATGCCATCATATCTTGTTGGTTGACTCCGCTGTATCTTACTCCGTTGTAGTGGAAGATCATGGCGTTTTCGTGAACAGTATCATCCCAATAGGGGAAGGGCCAGTCTGTTACCATCAAAGGATAACCCTCATCATCCACCTCATCAACCTCACCCCAGGGCTCTTCAAGATCCCAGGGCTGGAAATAATCATCCGGATTTTCGGAAATAGGATAGATTTCCCTGATCGATAACTCTTCCGAATTCGGATCGAACACACCTTCTTTCAAAAAATGGAAAGCAGGCCAATAGGTGCCTTCAGTATTGATCAAAGCCCAAAGAGCAGGGAAGCGAACTTTCCCTGAATTGTCCACAATCGCATTCAGGTGTCCGGAACCGGTAACTCCCCAGTATAACTGATCATCTTCATAGGGAATACCAGCCTCGATTTCGAAATAATCGAGGGGATTCCAGGTGGAGAGATGGCTATAGATACTCAACCTTCTCCAGTTTCCCTGGCCATAATTATCACATACGAACACATCCAGATCCGGTTCATCGATATCCACTTCATCGATCTGGCCTACATGGTAACCAACGTAATATACATTTCCGGATTGGTCAACGGTCATCGCATTGAAAGGTCTGCGCCAGGCTTCCTGATCCGTATTCCAGTTATCGAGTTCAGGGATTTGGGTATAGGTCCATTGGAAGGGAATACCGAGTTCAATATCATTCGCATCAAAATCGGCCATGGCTATGAGAATATTCCCACTGGGATTGAGGGTGTGAGAAATCGAATTGCGGGTTTCGACATAGACTCTTCTTTTTCCGGCAACCGGGGAGGGACCGACCACTGCTCCGGGCCAGATGAATTCATTGTCGGTGGTGGTAGTTCCGTTGGGAGCTGTAATGGTCGTTGGGTTGTCCACTGCTACTCCAACTTCGTTAAGCAGCCCGGGGATGCCATCCAGGAAAGCGTCCGAAGTATATTGGACATCGTTTTCAGTGGTTCCCTGCCCCCCCGGATGAACTGCATGCCAAAGATAGATTGGTTTTCCACTCAACGGGTCAATTGCAAGAGTTCCAAAGCCTTCATTGTTAACTGCGTTTGTGATCTCGTTCAAACCTTGAATGGTTCCACTATTATCAACATAGGCCCAGAATTGTCTTCTGGTACCGGTCGGAGTTCTCTTACCCATGAAAGTAATAAAAGAACCTCCACCATAAGCTTCAGGTACTCTTCGAAGCGGGAAGCTGTTGTACCCACCCACCATATAGTCATAATAAGAATGAATCAAAGGGGTTGGTGCAACGCTAAAAGTAAATTCCGGAGCTACTCTTGAGCTGGGCATCATCCTTCCCGGAGGGGATGGCAGAGTAGCTTTCTGGGGACCGGGAGTCATGGTTTCGGCAAAAATGACCCCCGTTAACAACGTTAGGGCAATCACTATCACAAGTGTCCTGTTCATTTGAACCTCCTGTACTGGGTTTTTTATTCTTGATTTCGAAAGTCCGCATATATAAAAAATAAAACCTTTTTGCCAAAATGCAAATATAAACCATCAGAAAAGCTGATTGGGTTGCACCTTCAGACAGATTTCTCACTCATCTGAATTCGTGCATTTTTGTCAATAGTGAGTTTTGCTTTGTTTATTATTACTGCTTTCCGCTGGTGTATTGTCTGTGCTCATACCTCCATCATACCTGCTTATACCTGCTTTGTACCTGCTCTCCAATACCAATAGCTACCAATACCTGCTTGGTTGTTCATCCTCTTTTCCCTGTCTCTTCCCAGTAGTCTACTCTTCATCAAGTCTATATCAAGCCTATATCAAGTCTACCATAATTAACGCTTGATATAGAGTAGATACAGAGAAGATGGTGAGTAGATTCCAGGGGTAATACGGAGATTTTTGCTATCAGTCGGGTGCACACTCTGTACACTCAGCAGGCAATTCTTTCCTTAATCATAAGCGGTGGTATAATCCGCATAAGTCCCAATCTCTGAACACCATAGGTGTGGATAGTCAAACCAGGATAACTATCGAAGGCAAAGAAAATTGATGGGTATTCGAAGAATTTCGAGTATTATGATTACAGATCGAAAAAATGATTTTCATTGTAAGTGAAAAGGAGGAATGTAATGAAGAAGTACTTCATTATTGCAAGTATGCTGATCATAGCTACTTTGCTGATCAGCGCTACTGGAGAAATTTATGAAACCTTCCAGGGCAAAAACAGTACTAATCTCATGAGAAACAGCACGTTCCGGGATAACTGGACAATGTTTGTAAAAGTTAATTTAAATAACGACGGGATCGACGATTTCTTTATGTACGATCCCATCATTGGAGAAGCTGAAGCTTATATTTTCAAGAATAACAAACTTGAACAGGTGTATGCCAACAAATCATTCCGTAAAACCTGGCGCACTATCATACCGATTGATTTTAAAGCCACTGGCACGGACGCGTTGATGTTTTATGATCCGGTAGCGGGAGCCGCTGAGTTATACAATATTGACATCACAAAAAAACAGCTTGTTCTCATCAAGAAATGGGATACCGGCTGGCGTAAAAACTGGAAGACCTTCCTGGCCATAGATGTGGACAAGGATTTTACCCATGAGCTGTTCCTCTATGATCCCATTACCGGCGAAGCTGAAATTTTGAAATTCAAACCCGATGGAAACGTTACTTCTCTGCGTAAATACACTGGATTCAGAAAAAACTGGCAGAACATTATGGAGGTGAACCTCAATAATGACGGAATTGGTGACCTCTTCCTTTATGATCCCAGTGCTGGTGTGGGAGAGTTCTATACTCTGAATGAGAAACTCGATCTCGTTCTTGTTAAATCCAATCCTTCCTTCCGAAAGAACTGGCGGCATATCGTCACCGGAGATTTTGGTTCCGGAAGCAAAAATGGAGATGTCTTCATGTATGATCCTGTGACCGGAGAAGCTGAATTCTACAGAATTACCGCCAAGGGTGATCTGCAGAAGCTGAATCAGACCCAAGCAACCTTCCGCAAGAACTGGTCGGTGATACTTTCTGGGAAATTCAGTCCCAAGCCCAGCTATGGATTGTTCTTTTATGACTCATCCAAGTATGTGGCAAATTACAAAACTATCTTTGGAGTAAATCCCTGGTAAGTTAAATTACATGTATTCCCCGGCAGGATAGTCACTTGTGGTTATCCTGCCTTTTTTTATTGTAATTCATCCACAATACAGAAAGACCGTTGCACATCACGGTTTATCGAAATACAGACTTCCAATTGTGCTGGTTGTGAGGCTTAGCTCTGTAAATCTATTCCCGCCCACCACCCCAAAAGGAGTAGGGCTTCGCCCTACAACCCATTATTCAATGGTCTTACAGATAGGATAATCTCCTGTGAAGCAGGAGGATAAATATGATGTATTGAAAAAATGGCAGAAAGTGTTTGACAGATTTGCCCTCCTTTCTTCGCTATCTTTCTTAGGAAAAAATCAAAAGAACAAGGAGTCCAACCATGCCCAAAATGACGGTTGATCCCAATTACTGTAAAGGTTGTGGGCTTTGCATTGTTGCCTGTCCGAAGAAAATCATCCGCTTTTCCGAAGATATCAACAGCAAAGGCTACCATTATGCCGAGTGTTTTGACCAGGATTCTTGCATAGCCTGTAAAATGTGCTACACTACCTGCCCTGATGTAGCAATTAAGATTGAGAAGTGAGGTGCGATATGGCAAAAATATTGATGAAAGGAAATGAAGCAGTAGCAGAAGCTGCCATCAGATCAGGATGTCGCCTCTATTTTGCCTATCCGATCACTCCTCAAAGTGAATTGATCGAGTATATGGCCAAGATGATGCCCAAAGTAAATGGCACCTTTCTCCAGGCAGAAAGCGAAGTATCTGCCATAAATATGGTTTATGGTGCTGCTGGATGCGGGAAACGGGTAATGACTTCATCCTCTTCCCCGGGAGTATCGTTGAAAATGGAAGGAATATCTTATATCGCCGGTGCTCAGCTTCCGGCAGTGATAGTCAATGTGCAGCGTGGCGGCCCCGGGTTGGGAGATATCCAGCCAGCCCAGGGAGATTACTTCCAAGCCACGAAAGGTGGAGGTCATGGGGATTACAGGCTGATCGTTCTGGCCCCCAGCACGGTTCAGGAATTTGCGGATATGGCTTCCGAAGCCTTTGATCTGGCAGATAAATACCGAAATCCGGTGATGATTCTCTCGGATGGTATGCTTGGTCAGATGATGGAACCTGTCGAGTTCAAACCTGCCAAAACTGATGAAGAAATAGCTGAATTGGGCAAGCAACATAATTCATGGTGCATCTGTCCCAATGAAGATGGAGACAGACGCCATCATCATGAAATAAACTCCCTGGAAATCGATCCTGCGGTTCTTGAAAAACATGTGAACAACTTATACAAAAAGTATGCTGAGATCGAAAAGAATGAGATTCGCTATGAATCTTACAACATCAGTGATGATAATGAAGTTCTTTGCGTAGCCTGGGGAACGGCTTCTAGAATTGTGAAATCTGCCATTAATGAACTGAAGGCAGAAGGCAAGAGCATTGGTTTGATCAGACCCATCACCGTTTGGCCCTATCCCTATTCTGTGGTTGCAAATGCGATTGGGAAAAAAGTTAAGAAAGTCTATGTCTTCGAACTCAATACCGGACAAATGCTTGATGATGTGAAAATTGCCGTGGAAGGAAAGGTCCCAGTAGATTTCTGGGGCAAGGTAGGTGGAATAGTTTTCACTCCGGCAGAGATAAAAGAAAAACTTGAAGCTTGTTTTTGAGGGAGGAACAGATGGAAATTATAGCACAGCGTCCAAAAGCACTTACCAAGCTTGGCTTTAACTATTGCCCAGGCTGTATGCACGGTGTCGCACATAGATTGATAGCAGAAGCTATTGACGAGCTGGAACTGAATAATGTTATGACCGGCGTAGCTCCAGTGGGTTGTTCGGTCTTCGCTTATAAATTCT